>CAYRLR010000017.1:0-14147 GCA_964424975.1 uncultured Anderseniella sp. | reverse complement strand
CCTCTTGCCAAGCCCGCCATCACGCAGTACCCAATCGCCAGCAGTTAAATCCCCATACAAAGGCTGAGATTATCATGACGACCCACAAACTCTTCCTTCTCCCCGGTGACGGCATTGGCCCAGAGGTAATGGGCGAGGTTCGCAAGGTCATTCAGTGGTTCCAGGACAAGGGCGTCGCGTCGTTCGAACTGGACGAAGGCCTCGTCGGCGGGGCGGCCTATGACGCGCACGGCGAAAGCATTTCAGACGCCGATATGGAAAAAGCCATCGCCGCCGATGCCATTATCTTTGGTGCCGTGGGCGGACCCAAATGGGACACCGTGCCCTATGACAAGCGCCCGGAAGCCGGCCTGCTGCGGTTGCGCAAGGACCTGGCCCTGTATGCCAATCTCCGCCCCGCAATCGTCTACCCGGCTCTGGCTGACGCGTCATCGCTGAAAAAAGAACTGGTTGAAGGGCTCGACATTCTTATCCTGCGCGAACTCACCGGGGGTGTGTATTTTGGAGAACCAAAGGAAATCACCGAGCTCGGCAATGGCCAGAAGCGGGCCGTGGATACCCAGGTTTACGAAAGCTATGAGATCGACCGCATTGCAAGAGTGGCTTTTGAACTGGCCCGCACCCGCAAAAATGCCGTGTGCTCCATGGAAAAGCGCAATGTCATGAAATCCGGCGTGCTCTGGAACGAAGTTGTCACCCAGACCCACAAGGACGGCTATGAAGACGTAAACCTGTCCCACATGCTGGCCGACGCCGGCGCCATGCAACTGGTTCGCACGCCGAAACAGTTTGACGTCATCCTGACCGACAATCTGTTTGGCGACATTCTGTCTGACGTGGCTGCCATGCTGACCGGTTCGCTTGGCATGCTGCCATCAGCGTCTCTCGGCGCCGTTGACGACAAGACCGGGTTGCGCAAGGCGCTGTACGAACCGGTCCACGGATCTGCGCCCGACATTGCCGGCCAGGGCCTGGCAAACCCGATTGCCATGATCGCATCATTTGCCATGTGCCTGCGCTATTCATTCGGCATGGGCGACTGGGCAGACAGGATTGAAACCGCCATTGCTGCAACGCTCGACAAGGGCCTGCGCACCGGTGACATCATGCAGGACGGCATGCAGCAGGTCGGCACCACAGAAATGGGCGATGCCATCATCGGCGAACTGGAGGCGGTGGCCTAGAGCAACCCGGGTCCAATTGCACCCATGTTGCCTTAAGCAGGCGAAACACTGTTCATTGACTGTCTTGCGAAAAATGTTACAAGCCAGTGCGTCCACAATGGGACGTTTTGCAAGGACCATATCTGACGATGCAGATGCAGGCTGAAACCAGCTTCACCGCGACCGCCATCACCGGCGGCACGATGACGGCTGGCCTGACCAGAACGGTCAAATCGAAAACCGTCAAAACAACCGCATAACCTTGCGCTACCTCCCGGCCTTTTCTCCCGTGGGAGATTGCGCCGGAAGCCAAGACCCGAAAAGGCCTCTCAATATCCGGGGGCGGGAGCAGGGTCACCCTGGAGACAAGTTCAGATGAGCTACAATATCGCTATCGTTGGTGCCACCGGCAATGTTGGCATGGAGATGATGAACATACTGGCCGAACGGGAGTTTCCGGTTGGCAAAGTCCACGCCATTGCCTCGCGCCGCTCAGTTGGCCGTGAAGTGTCGTTCGGCGACAAGATCCTGAAATGCGAGGATCTGGAAACATTTGATTTCACAACTGTCGATTTCGTCCTGATGTCGGCCGGTGGAGAGACCTCCAAGCTGTGGTCGCCCAGGATCGGCAAGCTGGGACCGATTGTCATCGATAACTCGTCTGCCTTCCGCTATGACGCGGAGGTGCCGCTGATCGTGCCGGAAGTCAATGCGCAGGTGCTGGTAGAGTACATGGCGCGCAGTGAACGCAAGAACATCATTGCCAATCCGAACTGCTCGACTGCACAGCTTGTGGTGGCCCTGAAGCCTCTGCATGACGTGGCCAAGATCAAGCGCGTCGTGGTCGCCACATACCAGTCCGTGTCCGGCGCCGGCAAGGCAGGCATAGACGAATTGTGGACCCAGACCAAGGGCATCTTCGTTACCGATGCGCCAACGGCGGAAGTATTCACCAAGCAGATCGCCTTCAATGTCATTCCGCACATCGACGTGTTCATGGATTCAGGTGACACCAAGGAAGAGTGGAAGATGGTGGCCGAGACCAAGAAAATACTCGACCCGAAGATCAAGCTCACCGCGACCTGTGTCCGCGTGCCGGTGTTTGTCGGCCATTCCGAAGCCGTCAATATCGAGTTTGAACGCGAAATCAGTGCTGACGAAGCCCGCAATATCCTGCGTGAAGCACCCGGTCTGCTGGTTATCGACAAGCGCGAGGACGGCGGTTATGTCACGCCGGTTGAATGCGTCGGCGACTATGCGACCTTCGTCTCGCGCATTCGCGAAGACCCCACCATCGACAATGGCCTGAACCTGTGGTGCGTTTCCGACAATCTGCGCAAAGGCGCTGCACTGAACACCGTTCAGATCGCAGAAACCCTGGTCAATCGCGGCCTGATGCAGAAAAAGGCAGCCTGACTTCCAGACAATAGCAGGCCCCGGGCAAACCCCCGGGGCCTGCCGAGTTCAGATTGCCTGTGACCGCTTCGGCTCCAGATCGACAGACCACAGTGATGCGTCGTCCGCGTCGCGCAAGGTCACCGTCATGACTTCCGAATTGCTGTCGATCTTGACGTGACCAAAGAACTGCAGGCCAAATGACGGCGGCAGGTTGACCTGGCCGTCTTCCGGCGCCTTCACGTATCTCACTTCCGGTCCGAACGTGTTGTCCAGCTTGTTTGGACCGAAGCTGCCCGCATGCAGCGGCCCCGATACAAATTCCCAGAACGGCGTAAAGTCCTGGAATTGCGCCTTGTTCGGGTCATAGAAATGCGCCGCTGTGTAGTGGACATCCGCCGTCAGCCAGACGGTATTCTGGATATCATTGGCCTTGATGAACGACAGCACCTCGGCAATATCGAATTCGCGCCCGCGAACCGGCCCGTCGCCATTGGCCCCGTTCTCGAAATTCTCGCCATCGCCGACGACCAGGCCAATCGGCATGTCAGAGGCGACAATCTTCCAGGTGGCCTTCGACGCCAGCATTTCCCGCTTCAGCCAGTCCAGCTGTTCACGACCCAGGAAGCTGGTATCGGCCGAGCGTTCGCTCTGATCGTTCTTCGAGTTCTTGCCGCGATAGGTCCGCATGTCGATCATGAAGATGTCCAGCATCGGTCCGTAGGAAATCTTGCGGTAGACCCGGTACGGTTCGTGCGCATTCACGCTGATCGGGTTCATCTCGTGAAATGCGCGGGTTGCCCGGGCGGCCAGCAGGGAGGACGATTTCACCGTATACCGGTCATCGGCCGTCAGTAATTCACCCGGGTACCAGTTGTTGGTGACCTCGTGATCATCCCACTGCACATACATCGGAACTTCTGCGTTGAACGCGCGCACATGCTCGTCCATCAGGTTGTACTTGTACTGCCCGCGAAACTCCCTGAGCGTCTCTGCCACCTTGGCTTTTTCTTCGATGGTGACCGACTTCCAGATACCCCCGCCTGGCATTTCCTTTTCCGCCGTGATCGGCCCGTCAGCATAGATCGTGTCGCCGGAGTGGATGAAAAAATCAGGCTTGTGCCCGGCCATGGTGCGATAGGTCTTCATGCCGCCGCGATCCAGGTCAATACCCCAGCCCTGCCCTGCGGTATCACCCGACCACACGAACGATATGTCACGTTTGCCGGTTGGCGCGGTGCGGAACTTGCCAACCATCGCCTCACCCCTGGTGGTGAAGTCGGCCAGGTCGACCATCTGCACCTTGTAGAAAATATCCTGGTCAGACGGCAAACCAAGCAGCGGCAGCTTGCCGGCAAAGTCACTTCCATCGATCAGATCGAGTGGCTGAACCCTGTTGGCGTTGGCGAAACTCTCTGTAGTGGACCATTCCACCAGCATGCGCGCAGGCCGGTCAGCGCGCGCCCAGACCATGCCTGATGAGCCTGTAATATCACCTGATTGCAGACCATGGCTTATCACCGGCCGGTCTGCCGCTCGGCTGATGGACGGTGCCAGCAGCCCGCCGACTGCCAGGGTCGCGGATGCCGCGGCGCTGGTACGCAACACATCACGGCGGTTAATTGAAAGACGATCGATCTTGATGGACATGAGTTTAGCCTCTCCTGTGAAGTAAGAAGGTCAACCCTGACCTGCCATCATCTCAATCTTCCAACAGATCTGTGACAAAACAATGATAATCAACGGGCCTCGATCAGGATGATATCTGGTTGCAATGACCAGATATCATCCTGATGGCTTCCATGGTTTTAGCCATACACCTGCTGCATCAGTTTCGACACGCGCTCGGCAAACCCGGTTGCATCGGCTGGCACTTCGCCTTCGAGGATAACGGCCTGGTCAAGCAGCAACCTGGCTGCCTCGCCCACGTCCTCTCCCTTGCCCGCCCGTTCGGCCAGTTTGGCGATCAGCGCGTGGTCCGGGTTGATTTCCAGCACCGGAGCGGAAATTGACGACTTGCCCTCCTGCCGTGCGAGATATTTCTCCAGCGTCCGGTCAAATCCCTGGTCTCCGGCAACGATACAAACCGGTGATGACGTCAACCGGTTGGACTTTGCAACGTCCTGCACCGCATCACCCAGTGCCGCCTTCAGCGCCGTGATCAAGGTGGCAGTGGCGGCATCGTCCGACTTGTCTTTCTCGTCCGGCTTGTCCTGCAGCGGAACCTCATCCAGGTCCGCACCGCCTTGCGTCACCGACTTGAACGTCTTGCCGTCATACCCAAGCGAGGTGCGCACCCAGAACGCATCCACCGGATCGGTCAGCAACAGAACTTCAATGCCGCGCGCCTTGTAGCCTTCAAGCTGCGGGCTGACCTCAGCCTTCGCGGCATCGTCGCCGGTCAGGTAGTAGATTGCGGTCTGGTTTTCCTTCATCCGCGAGACATAGTCGGCAAGCGTGACGGTTTCGGCGCCTTCACTGGTGGTGGAGCGGAACCGGCAAATGTCATAGAGCTGGTCACGGCGCTCCATGTCTTCATAAAGGCCTTCCTTGATGACAGGTCCGAATGCCGACCAGATCTTGCTGAATATCTCAGGTTTCTTGTCCGCGCATTTCTTCAGTTCGGTAAGCACGCGTTTGGTGACGGCCTTGCGAATGGTGTGGACTGTCGGATTGTCCTGAAGCATTTCGCGGGAGATGTTCAAGGGCATGTCTTCGCTGTCGATCACGCCGCGAACGAACCGCAAATATGACGGCAGCATTTCTGCTTCATCGGTGATGAACACCCGGCGCACATAGAGTTTCTGCTTGCCCTTGCGCTCAGGGTCAAACAGGTCAAACGGCTTTTCACCCGGCACATACAGCAACACCGAATACTCGTTGCGACCTTCGGCCCGGTAATGGATTGTCATGGCCGGGTCGCCCATGACGCCGGCGACATGTCCGAAAAATTCCCGATGCTGGTCTTCGGTGACCTCCGACTTGGCGCGCGCCCAGATGGCGCTGCCTGAGTTGACCTGCTCTTCGCCCAGGTAAATCGGATGACTGACATGATCGGAATAGGTCCGCACGATGTACTGCAACCGCGCGTCTTCCAGAAACTCCTTGGCATCCTTGCGCAATTTGAGCCGGATGGAGGTGCCCCGCTCAGGCGCATCATCGCCGTCATAGGCGGCAACCGTATAGGTGCCGGTTCCATCGGAACTCCAGATGTTGGCTTTCTTCGTGCCCGCCTTGCGCGACACCACGTCCACGTGTTCTGCAATCATGAAGGACGAATAGAATCCGACGCCAAACTGGCCGATCAGATTGACGTCCTTGTCGCCTTTCTTCTTGCCGGTTTCCACCTGTTCCATGAAGGCTTGTGTGCCCGAGCGCGCAATGGTGCCCAGGTTATCGGCAAGCTCCTTGGCATCCATGCCGATACCCGTGTCGGTGATGGTCAGCGTCTTGGATTTCTTGTCGAGGGCGATGGTGATTCGCAGGTCACCGCCTGCCTGCATCAGCTTGTCGTTCTTGAGCGCCTCGTAGCGAAGCTTGTCGCAGGCATCTGACGCGTTGGAAATCAGTTCGCGCAGAAAGACCTCTCGTTCAGAGTAGACCGAGTGCACCATCAGGTGCAGAAGCTTGGCAACTTCAGCCTGGAATTCTTTTGGCTTGGCGCCAGACTCTGTTGTGCTGCTGGACATGTTGAACAATTGCCTCCCGGTTGATCAGACCAATGCACTGCAAGCCCGGGCAGTCGTCTGGCCGGATTTGCAGAAAGATTGTAACGATGTAGCAGAATATTGGGAAATTGCAGCGCCAGATCAAGCCCGGCATGCAACTTAAACCGGGTTTTGCTCAATGGACCTGTTTTAGCGGCGCTCATCGACTGCAGCCGACTTTTGCTCACTGAGCTTTTTGCAGAGCCCGAACCGCCCAACCAGTATGCAGCTTGACAAGCTCACTGGTAAAAAATCGGGTCCGGCCCTAATTCGCTACGGGGGGCTGGGGGGCTGAGATATCCGAAACGATATGGAGCCGGACCCTGAGGCAACAAGTGAATATTGTTCCGCATTCCTGACGATTCTTGGGTGTATTTGTGTCTCAAATGGGGCGGTTCCGTAATCATTACGTGACAGTCCCTTTGGTTTGAATGACCAATGCCGTCAATCGGTCTTGACTGTCCTCGCATTCGCGCCAAAGATATTACAACCTTAATACAAACAGTTAAGCGGAGGTCGAATGAGCGAGGAGCCAGAGATTGTTGCGCTTGGGGCGGCTTTTGCGAGACCGCGGACAAATGATGATGCGCAGGAAAAGCAACCCCATCATGCAAAAAAAGCCGCCCGCATCGCGTTCAACAGGACAGAGCTTGCAACAATCCTCAATCTTTACGGGAGCAAGGTGGCAGCCGGAGAATGGCGCGATTACGCCATGGATTTCAACAGGGAGCGCGCCGTGTTCGCCGTGTTTCGGCGCAGTTCCGAACAGCCGCTCTATCGCATCGAAAAGAACCCCAAACTGGCTCGCAAACAGGGTGCGTATTCGGTCACTGCACCCGGTGGACTGATCCTGCGCCGCGGCCATGACCTGGGACAGGTTCTGAAAGTTCTGCTGAAAAAGCCAAAACTGGTCAGCGCCTGATTCTCAGAAACAAAAAAAAACCCCCGCGGTGCAGACGCACGGCGGGGGTTCTGTAGTCTCTGGTTAATTCAGCGTCAGTCCGAGTTCATGATCCCGAGAATGTTCAGGATGTGGATGAACATGGTGATGAAGCTGCCATACAGCATGAACGCACCGAAGATCGATTTTCCTCGAGCTGTGGCCGTGCCATCGCCTTCCACGTACATTTCCTTGATCATCTGGGTTTCATACGCCGTGATACCTGCAAACAGCAGCACGGTCACAATCGACACAACCAGGCTGAAGCCAACCGAGCCGATGAACACTGCATTCACGATCATGGCGATGATGATGCCGATCGTTGCGATCATGAAGAACGTTCCAAGACCGGACAGGCTGCGCTTGGTGATGTACCCGAACAGGCTGGTGGCGCCAAAAGTTGCAGCCGCAATACCGAATGCCTGGACAACCATACCGGGATCAACTCCCATGTAATGGCCAACCATCGGCGCGATACCGACACCCCAAAGGGCGCAATAACCCCAGAACGCGCCATGGGCAACAGCTGCGCTATTGGAAAACATCAGGCGCGGAGCCATGAAGCCCATGCCCAGAATGCCGATGAAGAACACCCATCTGAGTGATTGAGCCATCTGCAACAGCGCAGGCGACGACGCCACGAACAAGGTTATGATGGCCGTGGCCGCAACACCGAGCGCCATGTAATTGTAGACGCCAAGCATGTAGGACCGCAGGCCCTCGTCAATCTCTTGCGCCCGCGTACCTGCAGGGGCTCGGGATTGGTATTTAAGGTCTGCCATTTTCAACTCCCTCGGAGGATGGATTTATACAAACTGGAATATGGGGTGAAACATCAAGCCTGACAAGTCCGGTCAGGATTAAGTTTTGTTCAGGGTCATTGACGAATACCAATAAGGGTTTCACCTACCCTGAATGGTTGCACACTTATCCATGAAACGCGCCAGCTTGATGTCAAGAACGGTTAACCCATCCGCATCGTGGGTCGCAAGTGTCACATCAACGGTTTTGTAGACATTGCTCCATTCAGGGTGATGATCGAGCTTTTCCGCCTGCATGGCGACACGGCTCATCCAGCCAAATGCCTCGTTGAAATTGCTGAACACGAAGGTTTTCGAGATGGCATCACGGCCATCCACCTCGGTCCACCCGCCCAGTTCCGCCAACGCCTTGTCCCGGTCCGGGCCTTGAAGTTTCTCCGCCATTGCTGATGATCCTCTTCGGTATTTCACACTGCTTGCAAGGTTATAGAAAACTCACATGAAAAGCATCCTTCTCGTCTGTCTCGGAAACATCTGCCGCTCACCCATGGCGCAAGGTGCTGTGCGCGTGGCTCTTGATGAAGCCGGTCTGGGACACATCGAAACCGACAGCGCCGGCACCAGCGGATGGCATGTTGGCAGCCCGCCTGACCCGCGCGCCATCAAGGCCGCGCTGATGCGTGATATCGACATATCCGCCCAGCGCGCCCGGCAGGTAGACACTGCAGACTTCAGCGGGTTTGACATTATCGCCGCCATGGACCGGGACAATTATGCACGCCTGCGCGAACTGCAGCCCGACGGCTCAACAGCCCGCGTGCACCTGTTTCTGGAGTTTGCCGGGGAGCTTCCCGTGCGCGAAGTGCCCGACCCCTATTACGGTGGCGAAGACGGGTTTGACCATGCGCTTGACCTGATAGAACTGGCTGCCCGCGGTCTTGCCGGTCACGTTGCAGCCCGTGCCGGATCGCAATGACGTGTTGGCTGTTACAACCGCAGATGGCAAACCTTGACCCGTTCTAAAGCGCCAGGGCGACTTCATCGATGTCACTGAACCCGTGTTGCTCCAGCGGGTAAATCTCTTCCCGGCCATAGGGACCGCCGCCACGCGATGACCGTGCCGAAAACAACACGAACCGGCTGACATCGAAAACCCGCGAACGATACAGATTATGCGCACTCACATACGCCTGTACCTGTCTCGGCGCAGAGCCCCGCAACCGCGCGATTGTCACGTGCGGCATGAACTTGCGTTGTTCCGGCGGCAACCCCACTGATTGGCAAACCCGTTCATGCATGGCCTGCAAACGGCGCAGGTCGGGACTTTCTGCCACTTTCACATGCAGCGAATGCGGCTTCCTTGTTCCAAACACCCCCATGCCGGTCAGCTTGAGATTGAATGCCGGCATCGCAACGACGCGTTGCAGTTCAGCCGTCAACTCATCGGCCATGCGATCGGGAATATCGCCAACAAACCGCAATGTAAGGTGATAGTTGTCCGGATCAATCCAGCGGGCACCTTCTATGCCGCCTTTCATGATTGCCAGATCCTGGGCAACATCTGCTGGTATTTCTACGCCAGTGAACAGTCGAGGCATGGTGAGGTCCTCCTGTGCTATCGCCGAATCAGTGTGCGCCACCCAAGGCTAAACCCCGGCACATGACAATCTCAAGTCACAATGCAAGCGAGCGGACAAGCTTGTCGACCACCGGAGACAATCGCTCGATGATGACGTCGGTACCCGCTGCATTCGGATGCATGCCATCTGCCTGATTGAGTTTCGGATCCGCCACCACCCCATCCAGAAAGAACGGATATAGCGGCACATCGTGCTTTGCAGCCAGCCCTGGGTAGATCGCATTGAAGGCTGTTTCATAATCGCTACCCATGCTCGGTGGCGCCAGCATGCCTGCCAGCAGGACGCCGATGCCGCGCTGCTTCAGGCGCACAATGATCGCATCCAGATTCTTTGCCGTTTCGGCGGGCGAGATGCCGCGCAAGGCGTCATTGGCACCCAATTCGACAATGACCAGCCCGGTGCCATCCGGCACGGACCAGTCGATACGGGCCAGGCCGCCCTTGCTGGTATCTCCCGATACACCCGCATTGACAACCTCGACATTCAGCCCGTTGGCCGAGAGGCGCTGTTGCAGGCGCGTGGTGAATGCATCCTGCGGCGGCAGGCCATATCCGGCGGTCAGGCTGTCACCCAGGGCCACGATGGAGAATGTCTGGACGGCAAATGCCGGCATCGCCACAAACAACAACAAGGCCGCTGCTGCCAGTAGTTTCACGGCCTGCCTTCGCGAATGTATTTGCATGATTCGTCGGAATCCCTTGCATGAGTGCGTCTGGTACACACATAGAAACCAAACTTACTTGCCACAAGACGTGGTCTGAAACGAACACGCAAACGTTAGGAAGCTCATGGACGCCCGCGTAGACAAGACCACGACAGACAATTTGAGACCGCATGACGCCGGTGACGCCGTGCGTCTCGATGGCGTACAAGTGACGCTTGCCTCACGTGCAGGCCCCGTAGAAATACTCAAGGGCATCGATGTATGCATAGCCAGCGGTGAAGCGGTTTCCATTATTGGTCCATCGGGCTCCGGCAAGACTACCCTTCTCATGGTAATAGCGGGACTGGAGGCAGCAACCGGCGGCACTGTGCAGGTAGCGTCGCAGACCCTGAACGGGCTCAGTGAAGACCAGCTGGCGGTGTTTCGCCGCGACAATATCGGCATTGTGTTCCAGTCATTTCATTTGATTCCCGCCATGACCGCCCTGGAAAATGTTGCCGTTCCCCTGGAACTGCGCGGCACCGAGGACGCTTTCGGCATCGCCCGCGACCACCTAAAGCGGGTTGGCCTTGATCACCGGATGGATCACTATCCCGGCCAGTTGTCCGGTGGCGAACAGCAACGCGTGGCAATCGCACGTGCACTGGCAGCCGGCGCAAAGATCATCCTGGCCGACGAGCCAACCGGCAATCTGGACCAGGAAACAGGCCATACGATCATGGACCTGCTGTTCGATCTGCAATCGGCTGGTGACACTACGCTGGTGCTGGTGACCCATGATCCCGACCTGGCTGCCCGGTGCTCCAGAACCATCGAGATCAGGGATGGCCTGATACACTCAGACAGCGCCACGCGGCCATGATACACACTTTGACAGTGGCGCTGCGCCTTGCGCTGCGCGAATTGCGATCGGGGCTTCAGGGCTTCCGGATATTTCTGGCTTGCCTGATCCTCGGCGTCAGCGCCATTGCCGTGGTCGGCGCCCTTTCGTCCGCGCTCAATACCGGCATTGCCAATGAAGGCCGCTCGCTGATGGGCGGAGATGTTGAATTTTCCACACTCTACGATACTCCCGACAGCCAACAGACCGCCTTCATCGCGGCAGCAGGCCGGGTCAGCAAAGTCGCGACACTGCGCGCCATGGCTGCTGTTCCCGACAAGTCGTCGGCACTGGTCGAGGTAAAGGTGGTTGATGATGCCTACCCGCTCTACGGCCGCCTGCAACTGGATCCGGCCATGCCGCTGTCCAGCGCATTGCAGCCTGACGCGGCGGGTCGGCCCGGCACGGTGGTCGAAAAATCCCTGCTTGCGCGCCTTGATCTGAAGGTTGGAGATAGCGTCCGGGTGGGCAATTCAGATTTTGTCGTCAATGCTGCCATCGTGCGTGAGCCTGACCGGATTTCAGATGGATTCGTACTTGGCCCGCGGCTGATGATTGCAGATGACACGCTGGCGGCAACCGGTCTGGCGCGCCCCGGCAGCCTGATCAAATGGCGCTACCGGATAGCCCTCCCGTCACCGGCAAACGATGCACAGGTCAAGCAGCTTGCAGACCGTGCACAACCGGTTCTGCAGGACAAGGGATGGCAGGTGCGCTCGCGTGAGAACGCGGCACCCGGTGTGCGCCGCTTCATAGACCGGTTGACGTTTTTCCTGTCGCTTGTCGGCTTGACGTCGCTCATCGTTGGCGGCGTTGGCGTGGCAAACGCCGTCAAGGCGTTTCTCGAACGGCGCACCAAAAACATTGCTACACTGAAATGTCTCGGAGCATCCGCCAGGCTGGTGTTCTGGACCTACTTCATCGAGGTTCTCATCGTCGCGACCGGCGGTATCATCGTCGGCGTGCTGGCCGGCCTGGCAACACCGGCGGTGGCAGCGGCTCTGCTGTCGGGCCTGTTGCCGGTCCCTGTGTCCGTTGGTATAGAGCCCTGGCCGGTCATCCGCGCCGGACTGTTCGGCTACCTGATTGTCATTGCGTTTGCAGTCTGGCCGCTTGCGCGCGCCGGGCGCATTCCCCCCAGTGCGCTGTTTCGCGACATGCTGACCAGCAAGATCGCCTGGCCCGGTCCGGCGACATGGCTTGTCATAGCCATCGCCCTTGCGGGTATTTTCATGCTGACACTCACGGCATTTCCCGATCCGCGCATTACTTATGGCTACGCCGCAGGCATTGTCGCAAGTTTCGCCATACTGACCGGCATGGCACGGCTGATGATGTGGGTCGCGTCACGCACCACACATGCCCGCTCAGCGGTGGTGCGTCTTGCCATTGCAAACCTGCATCGACCCGGCACCCCGACGCCGTCCGTGGTGTTGTCGCTGGGGCTCGGCCTGACGATGTTTGTCAGCCTGGCGCTGATAGACAGCAATATCTCCAAGGAATTGCGGGATAATCTGCCGGATCGTGCCCCCAGTTTCTTCTTCCTGGACGTACATTCCAGTGAAGCCGGCGAGTTCAGCAAGACACTGCTGCAATCAGGTGCATCGGACGTCAGCCGCGCGCCCATGCTGCGCGGCCGTATTGTGAAGGTGAACGATGTAGCGGCCAGCAAGGTCGAGGTAACCGCCGACGCTGCCTGGGCATTGCGCGGCGATCGCGGCATCACCTATTCGGCAACCGCGCCTGAAGGCGTGGAACTGACCCAGGGCAAATGGTGGGCGCCGGATTATACAGGCAAACCGCTGGTATCGTTTTCCGCCGACATCGCCGAAGGCATTGGCCTGAAACTCGGCGACACCGTCAGCGTGAATGTGCTGGGCCGCACGATTACTGCCGAAGTCGCAAACTTCCGGGCCGTCGACTGGCGGTCCCTGCAGATCAATTTCGTGATGATGTTTTCGCCAAATACCTTTGCTGGCGCGCCGCACATGTTTGTTGTCACGGCCCAGGCTGACCCGGCCCGTGAACTCGACATCCTGAAAGCGGTGTCCAGGCCCTACCCAACCATCACCTCCATCCGCGTGCGCGATGCGCTGGATGCCGTAAACTCGTTGATGGGCAAACTCATCACCGCGATTCGCGGCGCCAATGCCGTCACCGTGCTTGCCGGCATCCTGGTGCTCGGCGGCGCATTGGCAACCGGACTGTCAGGCCGCATCTATGATGCGGTTGTTCTGAAAACCTATGGCGCGACGCGCTCGCAACTGCTGCGGGCGCTGGTGATCGAATATGCATTGCTCGGCCTGGCGACAGCGGTGTTCGCGGTTATGGCCGGCAGCCTGAGTGCCTGGGCAGTCATCACCCGGATACTGGGGCTGGAGTGGCAATTTACCGGCCTGATTGCCGTGGCAACCGCTGTGGTCGCACTGGCTGTCACCGTGGCTGCCGGGCTGCTCACAACATGGTCGGCCCTACGTGCCAATCCGGCACGCGTTCTGCGGGTGGACTGACCCGTTGCAGATGCGTACAGTCCGGCCAGACCGCAGACACTCAACCGACGGACGGATACTGGCACCATGGTGGTTTTGAACAAGATCTATACCAAGACCGGAGATGACGGCACCACGGCGCTGTCCACCGGCCAGCGGCTGCCCAAGTTCCACGCCCGCATCGCTGGCTATGGCACCGTGGATGAAGCCAATTCCGTGCTCGGCATCGTGCGGCTGCACACTGCCGGCGACGACATGAACGAGCTTGATGCCATGCTGGCGCGCATCCAGAACGACATGTTCGACCTTGGTGCCGATCTGTGCACGCCCGATACCGGCGAAAAGCTTGCCTGGGAACCATTGCGCATCAGGCAAAACCAGGTCGATCGCCTGGAAGCCGAGATAGACCAGCTGAACGATGAACTGGAGCCGTTGCGGTCGTTTGTTTTGCCCGGCGGGCACCCTGCTGCAGCCTACCTGCACCAGGCGCGTACCGTATGCCGACGTG
>CAYRLR010000016.1:0-14159 GCA_964424975.1 uncultured Anderseniella sp. | reverse complement strand
TTGGAATCGAGCATCTTTATCCGATCAGATGATTCCATCTGATCGGATGATGTTCTAGAAACTGTCCTTGGCTCTTCGCACTTCCGCAAAGTGGTCGGCTGAACCGGCGCGCAGGAACGGATTGGTTTGCATTTCCTGGGCAATCGTTGTCGGCACGGTTGGTTTTCCCGCAGCCCGGAGTTGCGAAATCTCATCTGCGCGCGCCTGCAAGACCACGTTGTCAGGATCGACGCTCAGGGCAAATTTTGCGTTGGCGGCTGTGTATTCATGGCCGCTGTAGACAACCGTCTCCGGCGGCATGGCCGCGAAAACCTGCATGGATGACCACATCTGTTCCATGGTGCCTTCAAAAACCCGTCCGCAGCCCAGTGTGAACAGCGTGTCACCGGCGAATGCAACACCATCATCCACGAAATGCCAGGTGATGTGGCCGAGCGTGTGTCCGGGGGTGGCGATGATCCGGGCGATATGGCCCGCGAAATCATAGGTGCCGCCCGGTGTTACGGTGTCAGTCAGTCCGGGCAGGGCATTGGGCTCTTGCGAACTGCCGACAACCGCGCAGTTCCACCTGGCCTTGAGTTCGAGCACCCCGCCGACATGGTCATGATGGTGATGCGTGATCAGTATATGTGTGAGTTGCCAGCCGGTGTCTGCCAATGCCTGTTCGACGGCTGCGGCCTCCGGTGCATCAATCGAGGCGGTCTGGCCGGTTTCGGGGCAATGCATCAGAACGCCGTAATTGTCGCTGAGAGCCGGAAACAGATGGTACTGAAGCTTGGACATGTTGATCCTGTTGTAACGGTGTGAATTTGGGATAGGTTGAGAAGATTATGGATGTTGTCGATCTCAGGGAATTTTACGCCAGCCGGCTTGGTCATGCAACGCGCCGTATCGTGGCTTCGCGGCTCCGCGCCAGATTGCGAGGATTAAAGGGTGCCCGCGTGCTGGGGCTCGGCTATTGCACACCTTACCTGGACAGCCTGGCTGGCGAGGGGTGCACCGTGATGGCAATGATGCCTGCACGCCAGGGCGTCGTCCACTGGCCGGCCCGGGGCAACAGCTCCAGTGCCCTGGTGGATGAGGCCAGTTTGCCTGTTGCAGACGGCAGTATGGACTTCGTGCTGGTTGTGCACGGACTGGAGTTGACCGATCAATTGCCTGACATGCTGCGCGAACTGTGGCGGGTGCTGGCGCCACAGGGGCGCGCCGTGTTCATTGTTCCGAACCGGCGCGGGCTGTGGGCGCGGTTTGACAACACCCCCTTCGGTCACGGCAGACCGTTCTCACGCGGTCAGTTGACAACGCTTCTGCGCAATGCACAGTTTTCACCGGCTGAGTGGACCTCCATGCTGTTCATGCCGCCAAGCGATCGCGGCTTCATGGTGCGCAGTGCCACACTGTGCGAGCGGGTGGGTTCGTGGATCGGACCGGGATTTTCCGGACTGATCATGGTTGAGGCAATCAAGCAGGTCTACTCGGTTTCAGGCAGTAAGCAAAAGCGCCAGCTGGTCCCGTCATTGCGGCCCAACATCATCGCGCAACCGGCCCGTACCGGATTGAGCCCGCGGTCACACTCATAACCATGATATTTCGGCATGCCTGTTTGTCTTTGATTTTTTGCCGATGTCTCTCTAGAACCTTGGTTCATCACGAGGATGAACCTCGGCACTCAATGAACCTCACACAGGCAGTTTTCCCTGATGGACAAGCCGGCTATTCAAAGGTCTGACCTTAGCGGTATCAGGCAGGAGATTGACAGCATCGACGAGCAGATCGTGGATTTGCTGTGCGCCCGGTTTGCGGCCAGTGAGAAGGTGCGGCTTGCCAAGACATCCAGCCTGCTGGCAGGCGGAATGCCGTACCGGCCCGGCCGTGAAGCCGTCATTCTGCGGCGCCTGGTCGAGATCGCCGACGGTCGCGTTCCCGTGGGGGTCATTGAACGGGTATGGCGCACGGTGATTTCGGCATCCATTCTGGCGCAGGCCGATGTGCGCATTGTAACCGTTTCCGAGGTCATGACCGATGCCCGGTACCGGCAGGCTATCGACCTGTTTTCTTCCCTGGTGCCGATTGAGAAAGCCGGCTCACTGAAGGCAGCGCTTGGCGCCCTTGCCGACCATGAACAGGTGCTCGTCGTGGTGCCGATGAAACTTGATTGGCGAGGCATACTGGATCAGACCGGGGACGGACCGCGCGCGCGCGTGGTGGCGGTTCTGGCTGCCGGTTCGGACAAGCCGGCAAGGTCACTTGCGGTGCTTGGTCATGCGCTGAGCGAGCCGACGGGCGAGGACGAAACCCTGCTGGTGACGACTGGCAAACTGCCGCGTGACTTTGTCCCCAAGCCGATATGGCATCTGAAACTGGCTGATGACGTCCATCTAACGTCGCTGCCGGGATACCTGGAAATATCGGAGCAACCGCTGGTTGGCCTGAAGGGCAATAGCGGTCTGGGTCTCAAGATAGCCGGCAGATACCCCAGTGCGTTGGAGCTTGGTACGCAATGACTGATACAGAGAAAATGCCGCGGCCGCGCGAAGGTGTTCTTGATATCGCGGCTTATGTGCCCGGTAAATCCGCGGGCACCGGTGCCGGCAAGGTGCACAAGCTGTCATCGAACGAATCGCCGCTGGGCCCAAGTCCGGCGGCATTGCAGGCCTATGCCGCGTGTGCACAGAATCTTGCCCTGTATCCCGATGGCGGATCGAGTGCGCTGCGCGAGGCACTGGCAGAGTGCTATGGCATCAATCCTGCCAACATCGTGTGCGGTGCCGGGTCTGACGAATTGCTGCAGTTGCTGGCAAGCGGCTACTTGCAGGCGGGTGATGAGGCTATCTACACCGAGCATGGTTTTCTGGTTTACCCGATTGTCATCCGGGCCAACGGGGCGACACCGGTCGTGGTGCCCGAGCGCGATCTCACGGCTGATGTTGACGCCATTCTTGCGGCGGTCACGCCGCGCACCCGGATGGTTTTTCTGGCCAATCCCAACAATCCAACCGGCACCTATGTCAGTTTCGACCAGATCAAGCGGCTTCAGGCAGGCCTGCCGCCGGATTGTCTGCTGGTACTGGATGCGGCCTATGCGGAATATGTCCGGCGCAATGACTATGAAGCCGGACTGGAGCTGGTGTCCAGCTTCAGGAACGTGGTCATGACGCGCACGTTTTCAAAGGCTTACGGGCTGGCGGGACTGCGCCTGGGATGGGCTTATTGTCCGGCCAATGTTGCAGATGTGCTGAACCGGATCCGCGGTCCGTTCAATGTGGGCATGCCTGCAATTGCTGCAGGGGCTGCGGCGGTTCGCGACCAGGCGCACCTGGCAAAAGCTGTTGAGCACAATGATGTCTGGCTGCCGAAGGTAACCATGGCTGTCGAAGCATTGGGATTGAAGGTAACGCCGAGCGTCGGCAATTTCATCCTGGTGCATTTCCCGCCGGACGGCTGCAGAACGGCTGCGCAAGCCGATGCGTTCCTGGCGTCGAACAATGTGATCGTGCGGCGCATGGATGGTTACGGACTGCCCGGCGCGTTGCGGGTCTCGATCGGGGACGCGGACGGATGCACTGCCTTTCTCACGGCACTTCAAACGTTCATGGCGGATTGAGCAGTCATGGCGTTTGAAGCTTTTGAAAAGGTTGCCCTGATTGGACTGGGCCTGATCGGCTCATCCTTGTCGCATGTCATGCGCCGCGAGAAGCTGGCGAAAACCATCTCCGGTCATGCACGCACGGCGGAAACCCGCAGCCGGGCCATGGAACTGGGCCTGGTGGATACGATGCACGAAGGCGCAGCAGATGCAGTGCGCGATGCAGACCTGGTGATACTTTGCGTGCCGATCGGCGCGTGTGGTGCGGTTGCAGAAGCGATCATGTCGTCGTTGAAGCCCGGTGCTATCGTCACCGACGTGGGATCGGTCAAATCCGCGGTTATCCGGCTGGTGGCGCCGCACATTCCGGACAATGTGCATTTCATACCCGGACATCCGATAGCCGGTACCGAATATTCTGGTCCGGATTCCGGCTTTGCCTCGCTGTTCGAAAACCGCTGGTGCATTCTGACGCCATTGCCCGGTTCGGATGACGGCAAGGTAGCACGCCTGACTGCATTCTGGCAGGCCTGCGGTTCCGATGTCGACATGATGGAGGCCAATCATCACGACCGTGTATTGAGCATCACATCGCATCTGCCGCAACTGATTGCATTCAACATCGTCACAACGGCGGCCGATCTCGAGGAGGTGACCCAGCAGGAGGTCATCAAGTATTCGGCCGGTGGGTTCAGGGATTTCACGCGCCTTGCGGCATCGGACCCGACCATGTGGCGGGACGTTTATCTCAACAACAAGCAGGCAGTACTGGAATTGCTGGGGCGGTTTTCAGAAGACCTGTCGGCGTTGCAGAGAGCCATTCGCTGGGGGGACGGGGACATGTTGTTCGACACGTTTACCCGCGCACGCGGCATTCGCCAGCGGATTATCGAGGCGGGCCAGGATACCGAAGAACCCGATTTCGGGCGCGGTGGCCAGCATGTGGATCCCGCAAGCCCGGGTGATGGCGGCAATGAACCCTATTGAGTGCATGCAACACGCTTTAGTCTGTTCTGGCTATGGCAAACGGGCCCCAGTACCAGGTCTGGTCTTTTATCTGGATGGGCAGCTTGTTGTCGTTCGACCTGAGAAGCGGTCTGATAATGGCCTGGGCCGCGTTCATTTCTGTATCACCGAGCCCTGTCAGGTACTGGACAATCAGGAGTGCGTCGAGATAATCGGACGGTTCCGACATTGCGTCAAAGCTGCCCTGTTTGGGGAACTCCTTGTTCAAGGTGCCGGTAATGATGAAACTGTCAAGCTTGGCGGTGGCGGTCGAGACGCCGGACAGGATGATGGCCAGATCGAGCTGGTCCGTGGTTGCCGAGGGCCGGATGTGGGTTTCGGTTTTTGTGACAGCGAGTTGCTTGTTGCCGGTAAACCGGATTGTCTGGTTTTCTGCCAGCAGTGATGCAATTGCCAGTTTACCAGCGCTGGCACGATAGCTGAAGCGGATCGGATCTCCGGAGATTTTCACAGTGTCGATACTGACGGGACCGAACAGCGCGCCAATGACATGATTTGGGTTCCAGGCCTGGCCGATGAGGCGGAGTTTGTCTGCCGTGATGCGGGTGCCCGCCAGTGTTGCAGCAGCGCCGGTGCAGTCGAAATGAATTCGGAATGGATACCCGCCCCAGCTGCGGTCGTTGCATTGCAGGGTGACATGACTTGCCTCCAGCGTTGCGAGTTTTTGCTTGGCGGTGCCCAGCGCGATATACCAGTAGACACTCCAGGCCAGCGCGATGCAGACAAAGACTATGAGCGGGGCCATCATTTTCAGAGGCGAGGTGCGCTTGATCTTGAGAGGGTTGTTCATGGTGTGAGAACCGCAGGATAAAAGTCGGTTGATCGGATGATTCTCCGGTAAGGTATCACGGTGTCTGTTGAAGCGGGAAGACTGCGTCTGCTATGCAACTGCCTTGATCAGGATATGGTGTGCAGATGATTTCGGATTTTTGGGTATTTGGATACGGGTCGCTGATGTGGCGGCCGGGATTTGCTTTTGAAGAACGCTGTGGCGCCATCATGCACGGAGTTCATCGCAGGTTGTGTATCTATTCACATGTTCATCGCGGAACGCCTGACAAGCCCGGTATGGTGTTGGGGCTTGATCGCGGCGGATCATGCCGAGGTATCGGGTATCGTGTGGCCGGCAGCAGGCGGGACGAGACGATTGCCTATTTGCGCGAACGCGAACAGGTAACGATGATCTACAAGGAACGTTGGCGCGAGATGCTCGTTGATCGTGACGGTACCGCACAGCAGGTCAATGCACTGGTGTATCTGGTTGACCGGGAGCACGTGCAATATGCCGGGAAGAAAACAGCACAGGACCTGTTGCCGTTCGTGCTGCAGGGTCACGGCAAGGGGGGACCTTGCATTGATTACATCTCATCGACACTGGATCACATCGAGGAACTGGGCTTCAAGGACAGCCATCTTTCGGAAGTGCTGACGCTCGCCCGCAACCATCGCTCGTAAGGTGTTGCACGAAAGTATTTGCTGTTCGCGCGCAACCTGGATCAGGCGGCAATGTCTGCAAACAGCGGCAAGGAAGCCTGGACAAAATGCGCGCCATCGTTTGCGGGCAGGCGATGGCCGGCAGCAGGAACACTGCCGGTATCCAGCTCAAGGGCGGACGCCAGGTCATCGTAAACACGCACTGTTTCGCCGTCATCGCCGGCCAGCAGATGCACGTGTATTTCACAGGCACTGTCGGCCATGTCGACCGGCAACGGGAAATCCCACAGAGGTGAAAACCGTCCCATGCGAACCGGTACGCGCGTACCGCTTTCAAGACGGCGGACCATTACATAAATGGCACCGGGCAAGGGCGGGCAGGTTTCGGCGCTGTAGACGGAATGGATATACCGCTTGCCGGATGTCCCGGTCCAGAAGCAGAATCTGTCACTGAATTCGTTTTCCAGCTCGGCACTTGCGCTAAAACCCATGGTCTTTCTCCTGCTCTTCCAATTAGAACAAAAGTAGAACAAAAATTCTGACAGGTCAAGCTGAAAACGTCAGGTCAGCCGCATTTGGAGTAGCCGCAGGACATGCATGTAGCGCAACCTTCCTGAAACGCCATGGAAAATTCGCTGCATTTCGGGCATTGCGGACCCATAGGCCCGGCATCATCGCCCACCGCAAGGCGTTGCGCGTCAAGGGCGGCGGGATCGCTGCCGGACAGGTTCTTGACATCCTTGAGAAAGCCGGTGGCCAGCATGTGTTTTTCTATGACACCGCCAATGGCGGCCAGCAGCGACGGCACGTATCGTCCGTCCATCCAGTGCCCGCCGCGCGGGTCAAACACTGCCTTCAGTTCCTCGACCACAAAGGATACATCGCCACCGCGCCGGAACACCGCGGAAATCATGCGGGTCAGAGCCACGGTCCAGGCATAGTGCTCCATGTTCTTCGAGTTGATGAAGATTTCAAAAGGACGCCTGCGGTCATTCTCGATGATGTCATTGATGGTGATGTATATGGCGTGGTCACTGTCCCCCCATTTCAGCTTGTAGGTGAAGCCAGGCAGAACGGTATCGCGGTCCAGCGGCTGGCGCATATAGAAGATGCTGCCAGCTTCGTTCTGGCCAACCGGCGCCGGCGGTGCCTCAAGAGGCAATGCCGGTTGGGCTTCGGCACCATCTCCGCGAGGTGTTTCGGACAGGACCGAACCGGTTATGTCATTGGGCCGGTAGGTCGTGCAGCCTTTCAGTCCCAGTTCCCAGGCTTCCAGATAGACATTGCTGAAATCCTCGAAAGAGATGGTCTGCGGACAGTTGACGGTTTTGGAAATGGAACTGTCGACATGGGCCTGAAGCGCCGCCTGCATCACCAGGTGATCGTGTGGTGACAGATCAGCCGTGGTCACGAAGGCATCCGGCAATTCAGTGTCATCGCCGCGCATTGCCCGGAACACCCGCAGTGCATAATCCTCGACCTGTTCGACACGATGGCTTCCGTCGGGCTGCAGCACCTTGCGATTGTAGTTCAGCGAGAATACCGGCTCTACCCCTGATGACACGTTGCCGGCAAACAGCGAAATGGTGCCGGTGGGCGCAATCGAGGTCAGAAGAGCATTGCGTACACCATGCTTCCTGATGGCTGCGCGCACATCATCATCCAGTTCGCGCACATGGCCGGACTCCAGGTACGCCTCGGCGTCGAACAGCGGGAACGGCCCCTTCTCTGCGGCAAGCTCAGCGCTCGCCATGTAGGCAGCCCGCTCAATTGTATGCATCCAGTTCCTTGCGGCATCGGCAGCGGCATCCGATCCGTAGCGCAGGCCGGACATGGCAAGTGCATTGGCAAGCCCGGTGACACCGAGACCGATGCGCCGCTTGGCATGTGCTTCGGCAGCCTGTGCCTGCAGCGGATAGTTTGACACGTCGACGACGTTGTCCAGCATCCGCACGGCTATGCCGGTTATGCGTTCGAGCTCTTTCAGGTCGAGGTGTGCGGCATCGGCAAACGGTGCCGTTACCAGGCTGGCAAGATTGATGGAACCGAGCAGGCAGGCACCGTAGGGCGGCAGCGGCTGTTCACCGCACGGATTGGTGGCGTGAATGGTTTCGCAGTAAGACAGGTTGTTGCGCGCATTGATGCGGTCAATAAAAATCACGCCGGGTTCGGCATAGGCAAAGGTTGCCTGCATGATCCGGTTCCACAAATCCCGGGCGCGCACGGTCTTGTAGACGGTGCCGCCAAATTTCAGCGACCAGTCGTCGTCGGCCTTCACCGCCGCCATGAACGGATCGGTTACCAGAACCGACAGGTTGAACATGCGAAGCCGGCTGGCCTGCTGCTTGGCGGTGATGAAATCCTCGATATCGGGATGATCGCACCGCATGGTGGCCATCATGGCGCCGCGCCGCGACCCGGCCGACATGATGGTGCGGCACATGGCATCCCATACATCCATGAAACTCAACGGGCCGGAGGCATCCGCGCCAACGCCCCTGACCGGTGCTCCCCTGGGGCGAAGCGTGGAGAAGTCATGGCCGATACCACCGCCTTGCTGCATGGTCAGTGCGGCCTCGCGCAATCCATCGAAGATCGCGCCCATGTCGTCTTGAATGGCTCCCATGACAAAGCAGTTGAACAGCGTAACCTTGCGCTCGGTGCCCGCGCCGGCAATGATCCGGCCAGCCGGCAGGAACTTGTAGCCGGACATGGCGTCGAAAAAGGTTTTCTCCCACGATGCCCTGGTGTTTGCCTTTTCAGGCGCTGCCAGTACCCTGGCCACCCGGGTCCACGTGTCGTCTACCGTCTGGTCGACAGCAGACCCGTCCGGAGACTTGAAGCGATACTTCATGTCCCATATTTCGTGGGAAATCGGGTCAAGTGCAGTGTCGGTAGCCACGGCCATTACTCGTCACAGGTGGTCTGGATGGAAGATCATCACACATATTCATGGTTTGTTCTACAGAAAAAGCATTGCCAGTCAATTAATCTGACCGGCTTCGGTGACCAACCGGTTGGTCGCGTTCTCAATGGCGTCCTGCAAGCGGGCCGAAAACACCTTGCGATGCAGCCCGGCTTCTATCGGTGGCAGAAATTCAACAATGATGGTGCCTGGCCGCCGGATGAACTGCCGTCTGGGCCAGTAGAGGCCGGAATTCAGCGCAAATGGCGTGCACGGCACCCCGAGTTGTGTGTACAGCGCCGTTGCACCGGGCTTGTAGTCAGGCGCCGCCCCGGGCGCGACCCGCGTGCCTTCGGGAAAGATGAGAACCTGGCGGCCTGCCGTCACTGCCTGCCTGGCGTCTGCAATCATTTTCTTCAAGGCTGACGGGCCAGCCGACCGGTCCACCGAAATCATCCTGAACTTGAGACAGAACCAGCCGAATACCGGAATGAAGGTCAGCTCGCGTTTCAATACCAGGGCCGGGTCCGCCAGCATGGGAAGCAAGGCAAATATATCCCAGGCAGACTGATGCTTTCCGGCCAGCAGGCCGCCGGTTTGAGGAATGTGCTCACGGCCGCGAACTTCCATTTTCGTGCCGGTAATCAGCCGCATCCACCAAAGTGAAGACCTTGCCCACACCTTCAAGGCGGCGATTGACCAGCTTCTTGGTGTAAACATGAACCAGAAGCCAAGCACCAGGAACACTACGAGATTGATGTAGAAAACCAGGTTGAACACCAAGGACCGAATTACCAGCACGCCAAATTCTCCCATACGCCATCCCGCAAACGGGACCCTTTAACGAACCGTAGTACATTTCCGGCAAAAGTGGATGCCGCTAAAGCGTGTTGAACCCTATTGAGCGCAACACGCTTCAGTGATGGCAGGCTGCTCGCGACCCGGACCGGATGACATCAGTTTCCAACCTGCAAACGCACCAGGGCCAGCAGATACTTGACATATTCACTGAGCCACAGGCGGCACGTCGAAAATGATCGCGGCGCTCCCGTGACATCGCCACTGGCAACGGGATATGCCACCAGTTCAATGTCGGGCATGGCGCGCGAAAACTCAACGATGGCCCGCAGGATATGGTAATCGCTTGTCACCACCGCCAGTTTCGAAAACTTGTGCCTGGCGGCCCAGCTGGCCGCCTCGGCAGCATTTCCGCGGGTGTCGGAGGCGCGTTTGTCCAGGTCCACGCAGCATTTGAACAAGCCGGCCTCGGCCTTTGTGATGCGGCGCAATTGCCGGGCTGTGGTCGCGGGATAGACGCCGGAGATGAGCAGGCGCCTGGCGGTTTTCTGTTCAAGCAGGCGAACCGCGGCGGGGATGCGTTCCGGGCCGCCGGTAAGAACCACGATTCCATCCACCGACAGATGTGCCGACCGGATCATTTTGCGGGACTGTCCGGTGAAGGACGCAAATCCTGCCACCGCGACAACAAGCACACACAGAACAACACCCAGTGCGGTCCACAAGCCGCCGGCGCGCTGGTGCTGCGCATCCGGCAGACGCGTTTCAGTGCTGGGCTTGCCGGAAGGATCAGACATCAAAAACATCACCGGGTAAAAGGACACTCGAATTGGCTGCTCCATGCAACGTCACGGCGCAGCACACGGTTATGACGTGTCAGAACATGGCCTTCAAGACCCGTGATATGGAAATGCGCGCCGTGATCAGCGAGATCATTGTCGCAACAACCGGGACCACGATAAAAGCGGCGTAATTCGCGCTGCCGGTATCGAGCGGATGATACAGAAACGCGTTGACCGGTTTTGACAGCCGTCCGCTGCCCACGCCCAGGATGACGAAAGTGACAAAGCCCAGCAGCGACCCGATCAGGCCAGCCTTCAAACCGGTCAGGCAGAAGCGCCACAAGACCGCACGGGATATGAAGCTGTCACGGGCTCCGGCCAGATACAGAACCTCGATGACTTCCCTGTTTGCCTCCATGGCTGCGCGTGTCGCATAGACGACAAGCACGATAGCTGCAGCCACGATCAGGCTGAGCACGGCAATGGCCAGCCAGGTCAGCGAGCGTGCCATGGAGATCAATTCAGCCTGCCAGCGCCGGTGGGTGTCCAGCGTGGCAGACGGCACCTGCGTGGCAAGCGTGGCGCGCAACAATTCAAGATCGGGCGGTGATGATTTGTCGATGCTGACATTGATCAGGCGCGGTATGGGCAGATCATCCAGGATGCCCGACTTGCCGAGCCAGGGTTCAAGCAGTTTGCGCGCCGCATCGGGACTGACAACAAGCACGTCGGCAACCCCGTTGGTGGCACGCAGTATTTGCTCGACCTTTGCGGTATCGCCGTCAACATCAACACCGTCTGCTGCGGTGATCTGTACCGTCACCTCGCTGGCAATCTGTGATGTCCAGTTGTCGACAGCGGTGGCCGTCATCAACAGGGCACCGATAGCCAGCACGGCGAGATAACACATTGCAGCCATTGCCGTCATCAAGGTCATGTGCGGTGCAGTTGCTTCGGGAATGACCTTGGAGCGCCCGTTACCCACGGCAGGCATCGTCCTGCCGGCGCGGGCATTGAACCCGGAGGTGTGGCGGTCAAGCTGCCGGGCAGTGATGTTCTTGTTCATTGCCATGATGTGCGACCGTCTTCCAGCCGCAATACGGGTGCCTTGATGGTGTCCAGCAGGTGGGTGTCGTGGGTTGCGATCAAAACTGTTGTGCCAAACTGGTTGAGTTGCTGGAACAGGCGCATCAGACGCAATGCTAGGGCGGGGTCCACATTGCCGGTCGGCTCGTCTGCCAGCAACAGTTCCGGGCTCGAAATCACCGCCCGCGCTATGGCAGCGCGTTGCTTCTCGCCGCCGGACAGGACGGGTGGATAGGCATTGGTGTGATGCTCCAGCCCAACCCAGTCCAGCAACTCGAGAACATTGTCGCGATAATCGTTCAGTTTGCTGCCGCGGATCCGCAAGGGCAGGGCCACATTCTCAAAGGTGGTGAGGTGATCGAGCAGGCGGAATTCCTGAAACACCACGCCGATCCGCCTGCGCACGTCCGGTATTTTTCCACGCCGCAATCCGCCGGTGTTTTCTCCGAACAGCGAAATCATGCCGCGGGTTGGCTTGAGTGCCAGAAACAGCATTCGCATGAGGGAGGTTTTGCCGGCTCCTGAAGCGCCGGTCAGGAAACTGAATGAGCCTGTTTCAAGAGTGAGATTGAGATCCTTCAGGATCTCCGGCCCACTGCCGTAACGCAAACCGACATTTTCAAATCGAACGATCGACAAGCGGGTTCCTCAACTATGATGGTTTGGTTCCGGATCGGCATTTACGCCGAATTAACCGTATTTCGGTTTTACTGTTGTTACGAAAAACATGCTTTCCCTGGTCAGGCGAAAAAACCGCAATCACTGGCACCATACACCAGAATCAACCGAATCACCGGAACCGGACATAACAGATGATAGTCTCCTGCCCCTCATGCGCAACCAAGTATGACCTGCCGAACGGATCGGGCTCTGATGCAACCGTAATGCGCTGCGGAAGCTGCGGGCACGGCTGGATAGAGGCTCACGCAACAGATGTCAGTGATCTCGTGCCTGTTCACGCGCAAAACAGCAGACGTGATGGTATTGATGAGGCCGAGGCCCGGGTCGTGGCCGAGGCACGCAAGATTGCCCGTGCTGCGCGGTTTGCCGAGCACAGGGCCAGAACCGACCGTGATCGCCGCGCCGTGCAACTGAGAGGCTGGGCCGGTCTTGCTGCAGGCGTCTGCCTGCTGCTTGGTGCGGTTGTGTTGATGCCGGAGCGCATTGTGCAGGCAGCACCTGTTGCCGCCAAGCTGTACTCGCTTGCAGGCAAGACGGTGAACGTCTACGGCCTCAATATCGCGTCGATCCAGCAGCAGTACATGATCGTCAATGGCCAGCCGGTGCTGGCATTGCGCGGCAATATTGCAAATATCACCGAAGCTGACCGCCGCGTACCACCTTTGCGGTTTGTGCTCAGGAATGCGCAAGGCAAACAGCTTCACGCCTGGACCTTGAACAGCGTTGGCAAGGGTCCGATTGGCGCTGGCGTCGTTTCGTCGTTCGTGACCCGTCTGGCTGCCCCGCCTGCGGGTGTGGAGAGTGTCGAGATTCGCTTTGCCAGGCCGGGTGAAATCGGTTGAAGTGCTGAACCGGAACGATTGTAACCATCTTGTCTGTAGTCAGATGAGGCGAATTCTGATTGCGGGATGATCTGCCATGAGCGGTATAACTATAGACGGACACACGATCGAGGTTCTGTTCAGCGAGGCAGAGATTGCGTCTCGTGTGATGGACATTGCCCGGGCGGTTGCCAAACACGATCCTGAGCGGTTGCTGGTGGTTCCCGTGCTGAAAGGCAGTTTCATATTCGCAGCCGACCTGCTGCGCGCCATGCATGGGGCCGGATTATCGCCGGAAGTTGATTTCATGATGCTGGCCAGCTATCGCGCGCGAACCTCGTCATCGGGGCAGGTTGAAGTGTTGCGTGACATTGAGACAGATGTGTCTGATCGCGATGTGTTGTTGATAGATGACATTCTTGAATCAGGCAGAACGCTGGCTTTTGCCAAGGACCTGCTGGCAGCGCGTGGAGCACGCCAGGTGCTGACCGCCGTTCTGCTCGACAAGCCGGGTCACAGGGCAGCTGAACTCGATGCTGATTTCACCGGTTTTGAATGTCCCGACAAGTTTGTTGTCGGCTACGGCATGGACATGGCCCATGCCTTTCGCGAGTTGCCGTTTGTCGGCTATGTCACAAATCCCGGCTGACACTTCAAACAACGCGGATTGCACCGTTTGTGATCGCCCGGGCTTACGTGCACGACGGCGAGCCTTCATGCAGCAACAGAAAAAGGCAGCTATCCGTGGAGGACAGGCTGCCTTTTCCGTTTCGGGACCAGCAGGAGAGGGGTAAACCTGCCGGGACCTATATGTCTGACCGGCTAGGGAAAACCGGTGAGATATTCAAGAAACGCTGATGCTTCAGGGGAAAAAGCTGTTCGCGTTTCTGTTGGTAATGACCATAGGCAGACGATGCCTGTACGGATGTGTATTTTATCACATCGCGATCATGGCGCTGTTGTTTCGGGTGAAGACCAGGGCAATACAGGCTGGGTGCTGCGGGCGCAAAACCATGCCGGGGAGGCATGAAAAAAGGCTA
>CAYRLR010000015.1:0-14233 GCA_964424975.1 uncultured Anderseniella sp. | reverse complement strand
CCATGGCAAGACGCATCAACAGGACCCACCAGGGTGTGTGTTGCGGTTGCTCTTCGCGCGAGATCAGATCCAGCAACAGCCGGTACGGTGGAAACCTCACCTGTTGCGGCCGTGGTGGCGTGAAGCGCAACAACCACCAGATCACGGGCAACGCCAGCAGACCGGCAAGTGCCAGCGGTGTTGTAAATGCCAGACCTGTCAGCAGTGAAGACATGCTTATCCCGCCCTGGACAGTGCAGAAGTATTGATGCGTTGCGACAGGCGCGCATACAGGGCCACCAGCAGTGGATGCGGTGACTGGTCAGTGTGATGGACGGCAAACGTCCAGCCAAGTTGTCGGGCCAGCTGTCTGAGGCCGTCCCGGTGCCTGGCAAAAGCCGCGATATAGTCCTGTTGCAGGGTTTCCGCGCGTCCGGTCACCAGCTTTTCCCCGGTGGTCATTTCGATGAATTCGGTGCGACCGTGATAGGGCAGGGTTTCCTCTGCCGGATCGGTGATCTGCACTATGTGGCCCCGAAGACCGGCATCTGCAATATCGCCGAACCGGGTACGCAACTGGTCAAGTGGATCGAGAAAATCACCGATCAGGACGCAACTCGCATGACGCGGCAGAGGCACTTCGGGCGGTAGTGACTGGGCCATGAAACTTTCGTCTGCTTCTCCCGAATACCAGGCTGCCATGCGCCGCAAAACCAGGCGTGTATGGCCCGGCGCCTGCGGCCAACCGAGCACGCCGACGCGTTCTCCGGCGCGGATGGCAAGCGTGGCGATGGTCAGTGCCAGAATAGCGGCGCGTTCACGTTTGGTGGTGTTGGCCAGTTCCGACCTGAAATCCATACCAACCGTCTGACTTGCCCAGACAAACACCGTGTTGGTCGCTGCCCACTCGCTTTCGCGGATCAGCGTTTTGCCGGCCCGCGCTGTTTTGCGCCAGTCGATGCGCGAAATTGAATCGCCGGGTGAATAGGGCCGGTATTGCCAGAAATCAGAACCGGGACCTGTCCGCCTGCGGCCATGCGCGCCGTGCACGATGGCATTGGCAATGCGCTCGGACTGGATGAGCAATGGCGGATAGGCACTGGCCAGCCGGTCAGCGGACCCGCGCAGTCCGGCAGCAGTGGGAGAAGGGGAGGTCATCATGGCCAAACTGTAGTTTCCTTACATCCTGATCGGCTCGGTAAGCTTGCTGATGACATCGTCAATGGTGACACCATCTGCACGGGCGGAAAACGTTATCGCCATGCGATGGCGCAGGACGGGCGCCGCCAGCGCGACCACATCATCAAGCGACGGTGACAGTCTGCCGTCCAGCAAGGCTCGTGCGCGAACGCCCAGCATCAGGGATTGACTGGCGCGCGGTCCCGGTCCCCAGGAAATTGTCTCATTGGCGTAGTCGGAACCGTCCGCCCCGGGCCGGGCCGAGCGCACCAGATCCAGGATCGCGTCGGCAATTTTCTCACCAACCGGGATGGTCCGGGTCAGACGTTGCGCGCGCATCAGGTCTTCGCGTGAAAACACGTTTTCCACTTCCGCCTCGTCATTGCCGGTCGTGGCAAACAACATGCGCCGTTCTGATTCAAGGTCCGGATACGGGACGTTTATCTCCAGCAGGAAGCGGTCCAACTGGGCCTCGGGCAGGGGGTAGGTGCCTTCCTGCTCGATCGGGTTCTGGGTTGCCAGTACATGGAACGGTGACGGCAGGTCATAGCTTTGGCCACCAATGGTAATATGGTGCTCCTGCATGGCCTGCAGCAGGGCTGACTGGGTCCGCGGGCTGGCGCGGTTGATCTCGTCCGCCATCAGCAGTTGGCAGAACACCGGTCCCTTCACGAAGCGAAACTGGTGCCGGCCGGCCTCTCCTTCGTCGAGCACTTCCGACCCCAGAATGTCGGCAGGCATCAGGTCCGGTGTGAACTGTATGCGTTTTTCATCCAGTCCCAGAACCGTGCCCAGCGTGATTGCCAGTTTGGTTTTTGCCAGGCCCGGGGCACCAACCAGCAGTGCATGGCCACCGCCAAGGATCGCAATCAATGCCTGGCTGATCACCTCGTCTTGTCCGAAAATGACAGCTTTCAGGGCGTTTTTGGCTTTTTCAAGCCGTTGAGCCGTGACATCGAGTTCATCGAGGATTTTGGCATCAGCGTTGGTGACGGTACTCATGGGTTTCAGGACCTCATATTTTTCGTATGCTAACCGGATTCGCTATCATGCTATAACCATATGACATTAACACTGGCCGCAACATGGTTGTTACAACAAGTTACCATGATGTAACGATGGCGCTTCACGGTTGGACCGTTTGGTACTTCACAATGTCGTCACCATATCAAGACGACGGAGTGAGCGAAATCATGATTGATGCACCTGACATACGCGGTCTTGAGGCCATCCCGGCCGGCGACATGCCGAACCGCGCGCCGGCACCGGTGGAAGCCTGGAATCCAGCCTACGCAGCGCCCATTGATATCGCAATCGACATCGATGGCAATTGGTTTCATGAGGGTTCGCCGATTCGCCGCGCTGGCCTCGTCGCCTTGTTTGCATCGATATTGCGACGTGAACCGGATGGCGGCTACGTTCTTGTTACGCCAGCCGAAAAGCGAGACATCAAAGTGGCGGATGTGCCGTTTCTGGCTGTCGATATTGCGATAGACGGAACTGCAAGAAATCAGACTGTCACGCTGACCACCAACATGGGCGATAGCGTGACAATCGGAAAGGACCACCCGATGCGCTTTGCCGAAGGTGCAGCAGCGCGTAGCGTTGCACTGCCTTATGTGACGGTCAGGGGTGGTCTTGAGGCTCGCATGGCGCGAGCCGTTTTTGTCGACCTGGTGGCAGCCGGCTGCGTGGAAATCCGCAATGGAGACCGCTGGTTCGGGGTGTGGTCGTCGGGGCGTTTCTGGCCGATGATGCCGGCTGACGAGGCTGGCGCGTAACCTGTATGGCGATTTACTCACAAGACTGGTTTCGCGAACATGCCGTGCCGCGACTGCATGCGCAGGTTCCTGTTGAAGCTGTTGACCTGGCGCTGCCAACCCTGCGTTCAGACGCGGATCTCAATGCAGATGTCGTGCTGCAACCGGAGGGAAGCATCCGGGCAGCCGCCGTGCTTGTCGGATTGATCGAGCGTGACGGAGAGTTGCATGTTCTCCTGACGCAACGCTCTGACGCGTTACCGACCCACGCGGGCCAGATAGCTTTTCCCGGTGGCAAGGTCGACCCGCAAGACGCGGGTCCACTGGAATGCGCATTGCGCGAAACCTTTGAAGAAACCGGGGTGTCGCCCGAATTTGTGGAACCCACCGGCTTTCTGGATGTCTACCAGACAAGTACCGGGTTTCGTATCGTGCCGGTTGTGGGGCTGTTGAAGTGCGGGTTCGAACTTGTTCCGGAACCTGGTGAAGTGACCGAAATTTTTGATATTCCACTGGCGCACTTCATGGAACCTGCCAATCATCTTCGCCATTCGCGGGTGTGGCAGGGCCGCGAACGGCAATATTATGCCATGCCGTATGGCGAACGCTATGTATGGGGTGCCACAGCGGGCATGTTGCGCAACCTGCATGACAAGGTGACACGGCGATGACGCTGCCCTCACTGCATGGTCATGAAATCTTCGAAACGGCCGGTTTGCGTGCCGTGTTTCAGGCAATCACGCGTGCGGGTGGCGAGGCTCGCATCGTCGGCGGTGCCGTGCGCAATGCGCTCATGGGAGAATCGATCCACGATATCGACCTTGCGACGACACTGACACCTGAAAAGGTGGTGGAAGCCGCCGGAACTGCTGGTCTGAGGTCGGTTGCAACCGGTATCGAGCATGGCACGGTAACGGTTTTGAGTGACGGCAACGGGTTCGAGGTCACCACGTTGCGTCGTGATGTTGAAACCCACGGGCGTAAAGCCACGGTGGCATTCACGGATGACTGGGCAGTTGATGCAGCCAGGCGCGACTTTACCATGAACGCCCTTTATTGTTCGGGTGATGGTGAGGTGTTCGATCCACTGAATGGTATTGCTGACCTGGAGACCAGAACCGTCCGTTTTGTCGGCGACCCCGACGCCCGCATCCGGGAAGACTATCTGCGAATTCTGCGCTTCTTTCGGTTCATTTCACAGTATGGCAGGGGTGAGGTCGACAGCGAAGGTCTTGCTGCGTGCACGCACCTGCGGCAGGGGCTGAAAAAACTGTCCAGAGAACGCATTGGCCAGGAGACGCGCAAGCTGCTGGGTGGCAAACGCGCTGGCGAAGTGGCATTGCTGATGAATGAGGCTGGCATCAATCAGGCATTGTTCGGATCCACGATGGACCATGAACTGCTGAGCGCAGTGGCTGCGTATGCCCGATCCGTTGGCGTTGTTCCCGATTACACAACATTGTTGGCAGCCGCCCTGCCATTGCCGGGCGATGAGGTATCGGCACTGCTCAGATTGTCCAATGCCCAGACCCGGTTGCTGAACGACGTTCAATCGGCACTGCCGCCTTCGCCTGCATTGCGGGATAATGAACGCAAGGTGGTGCTGTATCAAACCGGTCCGGAGACCTGGAGGAGGGCCGTGCTGCTGGCCTGGGCGCGGGACGGACAGGTCGAAGATACCGGGTGGGCGCGACTGTACGGCTTGCCGGATGAATGGGAGATCCCGGTTTTTCCGGTCAAGGGTGCGGATGTCGTGGCTGCCGGTGTCAAAGGGGGACCTCTGGTCGGCGAGACGCTCACCGCGCTGGAAGACTGGTGGATTGCCGGCGGGTTTATGGCGTCTCGTGATGAGTTGCTGGCTAGACTTACCGCCTAGCGCTGGTTTAGGATCATGGTTCCGGTGTATGGCCCAGGCCTGCACTGACCCAAGCAATTCGAATTCCAAAACAGGCGACCAAACATGCAGAAATTTGCAGTCGGACAAGCCGTCCGTCGCGTGGAGGATGAACGCTTTCTCAAGGGCGAGGGCCGCTATGTCGATGATATCGTATTGGACAACATGGCTCATGCCGCCTTTGTTCGCTCGCCCTTTGCACATGCGAAAATCGGCAAGTTAGATATTTCGGCAGCCGCCGCCATGCCGGGTGTCATCCGGTTGCTGACCTACAAGGACGTCAAGAAGGCCGGCCTGGGCGCATTTCCGACGCTGACAGCGGTGGATGGTGTCGATGAAAACGGCATTGCCGTGCCGGACCGGTTCGCCCTGACCGGCGATGTGGCGCGCTTTGTGGGTGACCCCGTCGCGATGGTGATTGCAGAAACCTCAGCCCAGGCCCAGTTGGCGGCAGAAGCGGTGATGGTTGACTACACCGACAAGCCTGCCGTGGTTGACCTGGCCACGGTGCTCGACAAGAAAACCAAACCGATCCATTCAAAGCTGAAATCCAACAGGGCCTATCACTTTCACAAAGGTGACGAGACCGGTGTCGACAAGGCTGTCGGTGCCGCCGCGCATGTCACCCGGCTGACCTTCGTCAACAACCGGGTTGCGCCATCTGCGGTGGAGCCGCGCGGCTCCATCGGCGATTACGACCAGGCCAGGGACCAGTTGGTGCTGTACGTGTCGGGCCAGGCAGTACACGGCCAGAAGGGCCAGATGGCCGATGCCATATTCAAGGTGCCGCCGGAAAAGGTTCGCGTTGTGATGCCGGATGTCGGCGGCGGGTTCGGCGCGAAGAACTTCGTCTATCCTGAAAATGTCATGGTGATGCTGGCTGCAAAGCTGATTGGCCGCCCGGTCAAGTGGATTGCACAGCGATCGGAAAACTTCCTGTCGGAAATTCACGGCCGGGATCATTTGACCACCGCGGAGCTGGCGCTGGACGAGGACGGTAACTTCACCGCTCTGAAGGTTGATACGCGCGCCAATATGGGAGCCTATCTTTCATCCTATGCGACCATCATCCCGACGTCTGCAAGCTGGGTATCGATGGGCGGCAATTACCGTATTGCCTCGATTTCCATGTCAGTGGACGCGGTGTTCACCAATACCGTGCCTGTGGATGCCTATCGCGGCGCGGGCAGACCGGAATCAGCCTACCTGATCGAACGCCTGGTGGATCTGGCGGCATTCGAAACCGGGCGCGATCCGATCGCACTGCGCCGCCAGAATTTCATCAATCAGTATCCACACAAAATGGCGCTCGGCATGGTTATCGACTGTGCGGACTTTGAAGGCACGCTGGACAGGGCGCTGGCGCTGCATGATGCAGAAGGCTTTGCAAAGCGTCGCAAGTCCTCCGCACGCAAGGGAAAATTGCGCGGGCTTGGCGTGTCCAGCTATCTGGAAGTCACTTTGGGCATGCCGTCCGACTTTGCCGAGTTGAAATTTGAAGATGACGGAACAGTGTCCCTGATGACCGGTGGCCAGGCAACAGGTCAGGGCCATGAGACAACCTACAAGCAGATCATCAGTTCGGAGCTTGGCATTGCACCGGAAAAGGTGCGCTACATTACCGGCGACACCGATGTCATCAAGACCGGCGGCGGACACGGAGGGTCGCGGTCCCTGATGGTCATCGGATCCGCAGTGCTGACCACGTCACACGAAGTTGTTCGCAAGGGCAAACTCGCCGCCGCGCATGTTCTTGAAGCGGCTGTACAGGATATTGAATTCAAGGCGGGCAGTTTCGGCATCATAGGGACTGACCGCGCCATTGGCATACTTGATCTTGCAGCCAGGTTGCGTGCTATCGCCGATGACCTGCCCGACGGTGTTCCAGACACACTGTCTTCTGCAAAAACCTGGGAGCGCAAGCAGTTTTCCTATCCAAACGGGGTTCATGTTTGTGAGGTCGAGGTCGACCCTGATACCGGTATGACCGACATCACCGGCTATACGGTGGTTGATGACTTCGGCAGGATCATCAATCCGATGATTGCCGGCGGCCAGGTGATGGGCGGCGCGGTTCAAGGCATTGGCCAGGCGTTGCTGGAGGGCGTGACATACGACGAAACCGGCCAGCTGCTGACCGGGTCGTTCATGGACTACTGCTTGCCGCGGGCCAAGGATTTGCCGTCGATTGGCGTGGATTTCAACCAGGATGCGCCAACCGGTTCCAATCCTCTCGGGGTCAAGGGGGCTGGAGAAGCGGGGGCCACCGGGGCGCCTCCAGCCGTTGTCAATGCGGTGGTGGATGCCCTCAAACCGCTGGGCATTGGCCATGTCGATATGCCACTTACGCCGCTGCGAGTATGGCAAGCCATCAGGGCGGCGGACAAGACGAAAACCGGGCAATGACGGCCAGACCCGCGTCAAGATGGTTGTCATGCTGCCATCGCTCATGGTTTAAGGTGGCTCGACAAGTCTGGGTCAGGACGGTTTTTGAGTGAAGCAGCCGGCTACCGCAATCCCGGTCTTTTCGAAAGTGTTGGAGCAGGTTTGCGGGTTTCGCTGAACCGGAGTTGTTGTGGGGTATGATGCCGGCTTGGGTGCAGATTAGGGGCGGGTGTGTGCGATGACATTTCAGTCTGTTGCAGAAACGGTATTTGAGCACGCGGCCGATGAAGCGGATTCCGCTGATCTGTCTTTTGTGGTGTCTGGCCGGTTCATGCAGCAATTGGCGGTAACACTTAAGCCCGGTCGCCGGATGGTTGGCTGGGCAAGTTCTGTTATTGCCCACGACAATGGTGTTATTCTCGAAGACGCCGGCAATGAGGCGCTGGTCATGGCCTGCAATGTCGGCGGGGCGGATTCGCGGGTTATCCTGTCGCCGGGCGGTTCTATCGGCGCATTTGATCTGAAGCAGCTGGCCGGCCGTATTCTGCTGCCTCAGGAGAGCTTCCTGGCCGTCGGCCCGGGAGTGCGGCTCAGGCCATACAGCCAGATCAAGTCGCTGAAATCGGCCAACAGACCGGACGGGCTGGTGTTGTTGCAGGCTGACGGCGAGGGCTGGGTGTTTACAAGCGCATCAGGCGAGGTGTCGCATATCAAGCTTGGAGCCGGCGAAATCCTGGCTGTACGAGGCAATGCCATCGCAGCCCTGAGTGCGACCGTGGTCATCGAAAGGGCAACGGAAGCGCATGGGGTCGCAGCCGACAACAAATTGAATGTCGCCATATTGCGCGGGCCTGGCAATGTCTGGTTGCAATCATCTCCGGCGCCGACAAACACGGCGCAGCCTGGTGCGAAGCCCGGATCGCCAATTGTGATCAGTTTCAACTGACATCAATCCGCTGCGGCGTTACTCTCGTTTCCTGACCCAGAGGTTCGAGCGCAGCCTTAGTGCTGCACCACTTTGAAAATGATCAGGTAGTAAGCGAAACATGGATAAAGCAATGACCGGGACGGTGCTGATAACCGGTGCAGCGCAGCGAATTGGCCGGCAGATGGCGCTGGACCTTGCCGGCAATGGCTGGGCGGTGGCGGTTCACTACAATACCTCGCAGGACGAAGCCAATAAACTGGTCGCCGATATTGTTGCCGCCGGCGGGCGGGCCGTTGCGGTGCAGGGCGACCTGTCGGCCAGTGACGCACCGGCCAGGATCGTGAGCGGGGCCGTTGCGGCACTGGGACCGCTGACCTGCCTCATCAACAATGCCTCCAGGTTCGAGCCGGATGAAGCAGAGACATTTACCATTGAAAGCTGGAACCTGCACCTGGATACCAATCTGCGTGCGCCGGTGTTGCTGGCACAGGCCTTTGCAGCACAATTGCCGGAGACCGGACAGGGCAATATCGTCAACATTATCGACCAGTGTGTTCTGAAACTGAATCCGACCTATTTTTCATACACGACGTCGAAATCGGCACTGTGGACTGTCACCCGTACCCTGGCCCAGTCGCTGGCACCGCGCATCCGTGTCAATGCCATTGGTCCGGGGCCCACGCTGCCCCATGTAAGGATGAATGAAGGCGACTTTGCCGCTCGTTCCGAACGGACGCTGTTGCAGCGTGGTACGACGCCTGAAGAAATTTCATCGGCATTGTCGTTTATTTTGTCGGCACCGGCCTTGACCGGACAGATGATCGTGCTTGATGGTGGTCAGCATCTTGTCTGGCAAACGCCGGATGTCACAGATGCAAACGAGTAGGTGATATGGACAACAATCCGCGCCAGTTGAGTTCGGGATATGCCGATGCCGAGCACGGTATGCGGCATGTTTTTGTACGTGATCTGGCCCTGATCGCAATGGTTGGTATCTATGAACACGAAAAGCGCCAGCCACAACGGATTCTGGTGAACATAGACTGTGCCGTGCAAGAGCGTGGCGGCGCGCTGGAAGACGATATCAAGAATGTCGTCAGCTACGAAAAAGTGGTCAAGAACGTCAAGGCCATTGTGCAGGACGGCCATGTCAATCTGGTCGAGACACTGGCAGAAAAGATCGCAGACAAGGTGCTGAAAAACAGATCTATCAAGCGCATCCGGGTGCGGGTCGAGAAGCTTGACATCATTCCCGAGGCCTCAAGTGTAGGTATCGAGATCGAGCGCACGCGAGGCTGACGAGGCCGATGAGCGAACCCCTAACCACGCAGGACAGCGAGACTGTCGAAGAGATCGTTGAAAGCGGACCGGAGGTGATCAAACGGTTCGCCAAGACGCTGCCGGGCCGACCGGGCGTTTACAGGATGTATAATCACAAGGGCGATGTGCTCTATGTGGGCAAGGCGCGCAACCTGAAGAACCGCGTCTCGAACTATACCCGTCTGGGCGGCCATACCAATCGCATTGCCGCAATGATCGCCAACACATGCTCCATGGAATTTGTGACCACCAAGACAGAGCCTGAAGCCCTGTTGCTGGAAGCAAACCTGATCAAGCGCTTGAAACCGCACTACAATGTCATTCTTCGCGATGACAAGTCGTTTCCGTTTATCCTGATTGCCAAGGATCACGAGGTCGCGCAGATTACAAAGCATCGCGGCGCGCGCAATCGCAATGGCAACTATTATGGTCCGTTTGCTTCGGCAGGATCGGTCAATACCACCATCAACCTGTTGCAGAAGGCATTTTTGCTGCGCTCGTGTTCTGACAGCTATTATGAAAACCGCACACGGCCCTGCCTGCTGTTCCAGATCAAGCGTTGCGCTGCCCCGTGCACAGGCGAAATTTCAACACAAGGCTACGACGAGTTGGTGAGGCAGGCAGAAGCCTTTCTGTCGGGCAAGTCCAATGCCGTCAAAACGGCGCTTGCAAGACAGATGGAGGCGGCATCGGAAGACCTTGACTTTGAGCGCGCCGCTGTCTGTCGCGACAGGATTGCCGCGCTCAGTCATGTGACCGCTTCGCAAGGCATCAATCCGCAGGGCGTGGCGGAAGCCGATGTGTTCGGCCTGGCACAGGAAGGCGGGCAGACCTGTGTTCAGGTGTTTTTCATCAGGGCGGGACAGAATTGGGGCACACGCGCCTATTTCCCGCGGGCTGACAAATCGGTTGAGCCGGCGGATGTGCTGGCTGCTTTCATTGCCCAGTTTTATGACGACAAACCGGTGCCGCGCCAGATCTTGATGTCCACAGACGTCTCCGAACATGAACTGTTGAGTGCGGCACTTTCAACCAGGGCTGGCCGCAAGGTCGACCTTCTGGTGCCGGCGCGCGGCGAAAAACGCGAACTGGTGCAACATGCCGTGACCAATGCCCGCGAGGCGCTGGGCCGTAAACTGGCGGATACATCATCCCAGAAAAAGCTGCTGGAAGGCGTAAAAAGCGTTTTTGGGTTGGCGCGGATGCCGCGTCGCATCGAGGTATATGACAATTCGCATATTCAGGGTACGAATGCAGTCGGCGGCATGATTGTGGCCGGACCAGAAGGCCTGGCGAAAGCGCACTACCGCAAGTTCAATATCAAGACCGAACAGGACACCGGCGGCGATGATTTCGGGATGATGAAAGAGGTGCTGACACGGCGATTTTCACGATTGCTGAAAGAGCAGGGCGATCGCCCGGCGGACGGCACCGCGGATGCGCAGACAGATGAAACTGTTCCCGACGATACAAGCGTGGGTACATGGCCGGATCTGCTGTTGATTGATGGTGGCAAAGGTCAACTTTCGGCGGTACAGGATGTGTTGAAGGAACTGGGCATTGATGATGTCCCCGTAGCGGGTATTTCGAAAGGACCGGATCGCAATGCCGGTCGCGAGCAGTTTCATGTATCGGGCAAAGCACCTTTCATGCTCGAACAACGTGACCCGGTGTTGTATTATGTGCAAAGATTGCGTGACGAAGCACACAGATTTGCCATCGGCACTCACCGGGCCAAGCGAGCCAAGGCGGCGCTTGCCAATCCTCTTGATGAGATTGGCGGCATCGGACCGGGACGCAAGAAAGCGTTGTTGCGCGCGTTTGGGTCGGCGCGAGCGGTATCGGGCGCGTCGGTGGCTGATCTGGAGCAGGTTGATGGAATCAGCAAAAGTCTGGCAACTGCCATATATGGCTATTTCCACGAGGGTGAAACTTGACCGCTGGCGCTGAAAAGATCAGGCATCCAAACCGGCGCGGCAACGTGGCTACCTGGTTGCCGAATATACTGACCTATATGCGTATAGCCGCAGTGCCGGTTGTCGTGGGCCTGTTGATCTATGGCGGCGATATCAACCACTGGATCGCGGTCGTGATAATTATCCTCGCTGCGATTACCGATTTTCTGGACGGGTACCTGGCGCGCATCTGGCAACAGCAATCGTCGCTTGGCCGGATGCTGGACCCGATCGCTGACAAACTGCTGATCGCGTCGGTTCTGCTGGCGGTTACATACACCGGTGAAATCAACGGCGTGCATATCTGGGCGGCGATCATTATTCTGTGCCGTGAAATACTGGTGTCGGGCTTGCGTGAGTTTCTGGCCGAAGTGCGGGTGTCTGTTCCAGTGACGCAGATGGCCAAATGGAAAACCACCTTTCAGATGATTGCCATCGGCTTTCTCATTGTCGGGCCTGCCGGTGACAAGGTGTTTCACCACACCTCAACGATCGGGCTGACGTTCTTGTGGATTGCGGCCATCGCAACACTTTATACCGGCTATGATTATTTTCGCGCAGGTGTGAAGCATGTCATGGAAGAAGACGAATGAAGGTGCTGTATTTTGCATGGGTGCGCCAGCGCACCGGCACGGACGAAGAGATCATCGAGGTGCCTGCGGGTGTCGACACGGTGGCTGATCTTGCCGCACATCTGGCGACCCGGGATGAAGGCTATGCTGCTGCATTCGCCGATATGCGGGTTATCCGCGCAGCGCTGGACCAGGAGCATGTGGCGCTGGATCATCCGCTTGGCGGGGCGCGTGAAATTGCTTTCTTTCCACCGGTCACAGGTGGATAATGCCTTGGTGGAAATGTACCATTCTCGCCATGGTCTTGGGCTAAACCGGCATGCAGTTGTCCAGGTCAGCCATCGTGAGCGGGACCTGGCAATTCCGGCCTGAAAAGCCGCTATAATATCAACCAGGGCAGGCCTGATCGGCATCTGCTCATTTTATAAAGAGGAAACGTCAGTGCCCAGTCGCATGGCAAGGAATGTTGCCAGTCGCTTTGACGAGGAAATCCGGTTTTTCAAGAGCTGGATCGACAAGCCCAAGGCCATGGGGGCGGTGTTGCCGACAAGCAATGTCACCGCCAAACGCATGGCAAGCCTGATCAACCCCGCATCGGATGATCCGATTCTGGAACTTGGTCCTGGCACAGGTGTTATAACCAAGGCGATCCTGGCGCGCGGCGTCAGGCCGGCAAAGCTGTTTTCCGTCGAGTATACCGAAGCGTTTATTCCCCAGTTGAAGGCGGATTTCCCCGAGGTGAACATACTTCACGGGAACGCCTTCCAACTGGATGAGGTGCTGGGGGACATGGGTGACAGCAGGTTCGACACGATTGTGTCGGCAATTCCGTTGCTGAATTTTCCGGTCGCACACCGGGTTGCACTGCTGAACAAGCTGTTTGACCGGCTCAATCCCGGCCGACCGATTGTGCAGATTTCCTATGGCCCGGTTTCGCCGATCCCGCCCGACTGGGAAACCTACTCGGTTGAACCGTTTGACTGGATGGTGCGCAACATACCGCCGGCCCGGCTGTGGGTCTTCCGCCGGATACTTGCTGCATAGAGCGGGCTCCGGCCTGCACTCCACTGCCTAGAGCAATATCCATCCATACGGATGGATAAAATTGCTCTAACACTTTGGAATCGAGCATCTTTATCCGATCAGATGATTCCATCTGATCGGATAAAGATGCTCTAGTTAGTGATTGTCAGCTTCGGCAAACCTGCCGCCGGTCAACAGATGTTCGGCCAGTGTTTCATCGCGCCGGTAGATATCACGCCGGAAGTTGGCCGAGCCGTCCTTGTTCACCCATGCGGTGATGTAGGTGACATAGACCGGCACCTTCTGCTTCAGCTTGACGATGCGCCGCTTGCCGGAGTCGATCTGTTCGTTGATCCTGCCCAGCGTCCATCCCTGATTGCGCAGCAGGACTTCCGCCAGTTGCCGCGGGTTCTGCACCCGCATGCAACCATGTGAAAACACCCGTAGGTCCTTTTCGAACAGGCTTTTTGACGGTGTGTCGTGAATGTACACATTGTACTTGTTCGGAAACATGAACTTGATGCGGCCAAGTGCGTTCTTGTCGCCGGTGTCCTGGCGCAGCCGGTACGGCATGCGGCTCATGCCGGCCCAGTTGACCGAATAGGGATTGACCACCGCGCCTGATTTGTCGAGCACACGAATGGACTGGCGTTGCAGGTAGCCGGGGTCGCCTTTCAGCTTTGGCAGATACTCCTTGTTGGCGATAGATGACGGCACATTCCAGTAGGGGTTGATGACCAGGTAACTCATGTCCTCGGTGAAAACCGGAGTCTTGTGGAAGGTTTTGCCAATGACAAGCAGTGCAGTGTGAATTGTCTTGCCGTTCTTCACCACTTTCAGTTCCTGATCGGCCAGATTGGCAAACACGTAAAACCCGCCCGGTTCCCGGTCGAGCCAGCGTCGCCGTTCCAGATTGACCTCCAGTTGCCTGATCCGTTTTTCGACGGGAATATTCATTTGTTCCAACGTGGTAGGCCCGATAACGCCATCGTCAGACAAGCCGTGTCGCACCTGGAATTTCTTGACGGCGGCAACGGTTACATCGTCATAGGTATCAGCGACAGGTCGGCTCGCAATATCCATGTCACCTGTCGTGACTAGCAATTCACGCAACAGCGGAAGCCGCACGTCAAACGAGCCCGGTTTGAGAGTCTTGCCGTCGGGTATGCGGTTCCAGCCGCCTGCTGCGGCAATGGCGCGATATTCCTTCAGCTTGGCAACCAGGCGATGATAGCGTG
>CAYRLR010000014.1:3097-14335 GCA_964424975.1 uncultured Anderseniella sp. | reverse complement strand
TGCCGGCCGACTTTCAGGGGGGTGAACAGATGCGGGAAGCAGGCGGTTTGTGATGTCACGGGGGTAAAAATCCGGTTTGTTGTTTTTTGACAGTCTATCGTGTGTTCGGATGGTGTGAAGGGGTTGTGTCAGGTCGTCACGCAGTCCGTTGAACCCGTGATGCTATTCAAACTGGACATGACCCCGAGCGACTGACAGCACAGCCGGCGGCGGTGAGATCCTGCCGGGCTCCACCACCAATGTTCCTGAAGAATTGGCTGCCGGTATGCAGCGCAATCTCGTTCTAGTCGCCCAGCGGTTCGGCGTTGACGATGCCGCCGGAGGCGCGGCTGACGCGGATGCGCCAGGGTTCACGTTCACGCACGGCGTCATAGACATAGGTGCCATTACCGCAGTCGACGACTTCGATGTGCCGGAAGCCTGCGTCCTTGAGGTATTCAACGGCCTGCAGGCAGGACAGCCTACCGGTGTCATAACCGTCACGCTGGCGTGGGCGGCGGTGCTGGTAGTCGGGTTCGCGTTGATACACCGAGTATTCCGGTTCAGGTCCACGCCGGTTGCGCCAGTTTGGTCGATAGTCCTCGCTGTAACGATCATCATAGGATGGCGCAGCGGCGTTATCATAAAACCAGTGCGGGTCGGCGGCAAACGATGCCTGGCTGGAAAACCCGGTCAGCATCAGCGCGGCGGTGAGGGCCGCTATAGGGGTACGCAACACAACTAACCTCCCTTTCGGGCAATATAGGCCATCCTGTGTGACAGCCTCGCTGGTGAATGTGGACACACAGGGGAGACATTGCGGCAGCATTTCGGCAGGTCAGTTGTGATCACGGCTGTGCACAGAACAGAAGCAGCCTAGCTGGTCAGATCGTCCAGCAGTTTTTCCAGCATCTTGTCGCAGGCTGCCATTTCGGTCTCCGCGACGTATTCATCCGGTTTGTGGGCAACACCGATGGAGCCGGGGCCGCACACGACGGTGGGAATGCCAAGCCGGGTCTGAAACAGCCCGCCCTCGGTGCCGAAGGCGATCTTGCCGGTAGAATTGCCGCCGGTGAGCGATTTTACATAATTGACCACATCTGCATCCGGTGCGGTGTCCAGCGCGGGGTAGGCTGTGCCGGGAGCAAACGTGATGTCAGCGCCGGGAAACACCTTGCGCGCCTCGCTCACCAGTTCGTCTGCCCTGGCGTGAATGCGCTCAATCAGGGCTTGCGGGTCATCGGCCGGGAGATGGCGGATTTCATACTCGAATTTTGCAAGGTTGGGCACGATGTTCAGCGTTTCGCCGCCATGCAGATTGCCGGCGTGCAGCGTGGTGTAAGCCACGTCATAATCGCCGTCCCTTGTGCCTGTTTCTGCCACTTCTGTCTGCAGTCGCCGGATTTCATTGATCAGGTCAATGGCCAGGTGAACGGCGTTGATGGCGGTTGGTGCAAGGCTTGAATGGGCTTCGAGGCCGGTACAGGTGACCCGTTCGCCGGCCTTGCCCTTGTGGGCGGTAACCACCTGCATCAGTGTCGGTTCCCCTATGATGCAGCAGCGCGGTTTCGGCGATACCGGCTCCAGCATGTCGATGAGGCGGCGCACGCCGACGCAGCCTATTTCCTCATCATAGGAAAATGCAAAATGCACCGGCGCCGACAGCCTGTCTTTCAGTTGAGCAGCGCGTGGCGCCATGGCGATGCAGCACGCAATGAAACCCTTCATGTCGGCCGTGCCGCGGCCATACAGCAGGCCCTTGTCGGCGCGCATGACGAACGGGTCGGACGACCACGCCTGGCCTTCCACCGGCACCACGTCGGTGTGACCCGACAACACGATGCCGGGCACGTCTTCGGGACCGATCGAGGCGTAGAGATTTGCCTTTTTACCGTCTTCAGACGGGGCCAGCAGGATGCGAAAACCCAGCGGTTTCAGCACCTCCACCACATGATCAATCAGCGCCAGATTGGAGTCGCGGCTGACGGTGTCGAAGGAGATCAGTTTTTCAAGATGTGTAATGCTGTGTGTCATGGATTCAGTGCTAGCACGAGGTTGCCCACCGGCAAAAGGGGCCGTTCATCGATTGCGTCACATTTCACGCCGCGATATCAGGCTGCGGCGCGCTGTGCCGCTGCGGTTGCATCGCGCAATGGCCTCTTCACGCCTTGCTGCACGGTGGTTTCGGCATAAGGGTGCCTGGCGAACACCTCGCGGATCATCGGTTCGAAGAATGCCAGCGGCAGCGTGTCATAGTCGGGGTCAAAACTCGCCTGATCCCAGAACTCGCAGAAATCAACACATGACTGGTAGTAAGGCTCGCCGGCGAACTTTTCCCGCTCAAACTGGTTCCAGTCATAATGATGGGCGTAATACACCATCTGGAAGGCACCATGATGATGCACGCACCAGGTGACTTCCTCTCTCAGGAACGGGCGTACGATGGCCGCGGCAAACTCGTCATGGTTCTGCGGTGCCAGGCCGTCGCCGATGTCGTGCAGGACAGCGCCCACCACCCAGTCAATGTCGGCGCCGTCGCGCCACGCGCGGGTGGCAGACTGCAGTCCATGCTCCAGCCGGGTGATCCTGTAACCTTCAATGGTTTCATCCTGCTGATCGCGCAGGGCCTTCAAAATGCGCTCGGGCGTCAGTTTGACGTGCGCCTGTTCGCGTTCGCGCAACATGAGGTATTCATCACGGGTGCCATGCTTCATTTCCGTGAAGTTTACGGTGGGCGTTGGTTTGTTCATGGCAAATTACATCCTGCTTGTGGTATCGGCATAAAGGCTGACCTGCTGTTTTGCCCCTTGTGCAAGCGCAACCGATTGATCGCGGCGAATGCGGGCATAAAGCGCCATGGCGTCACCGTCAAAAGGTTCCGACGGCGCGGCAACATTGATCCAGTTGCGTTTGGTATCGCAACCTCGCACCAGCATGGCATAATCACGTTCTGCCACCAGTTGTTTCACACCGGGCGTCACATAGCGGATGGCGCAACCGATGCGGCGGTCACCGGAGCTGTTCGGGCCGGAAGCATGAAACATGCGACCATGGTGCAACGACATCTGTCCCGGCTGCAGCACAATGTCGGTTGCCGATGCTTCATCGACTTCCACGGCGATTTCCTGACCACGCGACAGGAGATTGTCCTCATGAAACGTGTCGCGGTGCGCAACGATGCGATTGTTGTGGGAACCGGCAACAAATTTCATGCAGCCTGATTGTGGCGTGGCCGGTGACAGGGCTATCCATGCCGTCATCTGGTCATCCGTCTCGCCCATGCCCCAATATGTAAGATCCTGATGCCACGACACGATCTTTCTGGTGCTTGGCTCCTTGATGAAAAGCTCACATGACCATACCAGCAGGTTGGGCCCGAGAATCGACTGGACGGCGTCCAGCACGGCAGGTATCGCGGCTATTTTCGCCATCATTGGAATGACCACATGGGCGCCGACCCGGAAGTACTGCGATAACGGCTTCGGCAGCGACCCGTCCGGATAGGTTTTCTCGAGATCTTCGATCTCGGACCGAAACTGGGTTGCTTCGTTTCCCGGCATGACGTCAACGGGAAACAGAAAACCGTTATGGTGGTATGATTCAATTTCAGTTGAAGACAAGCTGGCTGGCATGGCGGCCTCCGGAGACTGATCGCGTGAACAGTCAGTTCATTCGCGGGCATGTTGTCAAGCGGATTTGGAATTCCGGAAGACGGTATTGACATTGACTTGTCGGGCTCCATCCATCTAGAAGTGACGCATTGAGGGATACCGGGGGAGCGGTGGGAGAGGCTTGATGTCTGAGCTGGACACACCGGATAGCTTCGCGCAATGGGTAGCGCGGATTTCTGATCCGTCAGGCGGTAAATTGGCTTGGGCCAGGCCGGGCGCAAGCCAATGCATCATCACGGTGGCCACCGGCTATCCGGCCAGCTTGCTGACACCCCTGGTCAATTCCCTGCGTGAATACTCGGACGCCCATCTGATCATTGCGGCTCATGCCGACAGTGGATTCGACAGTGCTTTTGCAGACCAGAATGTGACGATTTACAATGTCGAAAGCGCAGATGGCTACCGGCCGTACCCGGCTCTGGCCAGGCTTGAACACTATCTTGAAATACTGAAAGACTTGCCTCCAGGTGTCGAGCAGCTACTGCTGGTGGACAGCCGTGACGTGATGTTTCAGGCGGACCCGTTTGAAGGCTTGCCACAAAATGACCTGACCATTTTTGCCGAAAACAACGACACGTCGAGCTGGACATTGCGCACCATCAACGGTCGCTGGGCGTGGGCCATGTTGCCCGGTGCATTGCGACAAAGCCTGAAAGGCAAGCCGATCGCCAATGGCGGCGTCATTGCGGGAACACCAGCCGGCATAGAGCGCATGTGCCGGGCCAAGCTGAATATTGCGCTGACCACCAACGAGTGGACCAAGCACACCACCGGTCTCGACAATATTTCCACCAACCTGATTGCCCATTCCAGCATGGCAGGACCATGCAGGATTGTGCCGAACCATGAGTTTGTGGCCAATGTTTACCGCGATACTGACATGGTGATCGACGAGGACGGAGCAATCAGGGTTCGCGACGGCAAGCGCTGCCCCATCGTGCACATGTATGATCGCCAGGCCGCACTGCTGGCCCATGTCCACAAGCGCTACGATGTGCACGCCGATACATCCCTGGTCATCAGCCATGACCGGTCGGTCGGTAAATCCCGGCCATTTGAAGGCCTGGTCCACTTGTTGAAGCTGGCCCGCATCTATGTGGCCGGGCGGGCCTGATCAATCATGCAGGAAATTGCATGACTACAAAGAGGTGAGGGGCTTGTAAGCGTGCACTTGCAGGGCTACTTGTGTCAGATCGTGAACTCCAGATGCACTCAAACAAAGCGCAAGAGGTTAGTTTCAAATGCTTCGCAAGACAGATTTTTACATTGACGGAAAATGGGTCGCTCCTGCCAAGGCGCATGATCTGGACGTGATCAACCCGGCAAACGAGACCGCATTCGCAACCATCTCGCTGGGCTCGGCCGCAGATGTTGATGCAGCGGTTGCCGCTGCACGCAAAGCGTTCAAGACGTGGAGCAAGACCAGCCGCGAAGACCGGCTCGGCTACCTGGAAAAGCTGCTGGCAGTCTACGAAAAGCGCTCTGGGGACATGGCCAAGACCATCTCCAGCGAGGTCGGTGCTCCGATTACCATGTCCACGCAGCAGCAGGCAGGAACCGGCTGGGCGCATATCAAGTCATTCATTCGCACCCTCAAGAATTTTGAGTTTGATGCGCCGTTGAGCGAAAAGGTGCCGACCGAGCACATTGCACACGAACCGATTGGTGTGTGTGGTCTGATCACGCCGTGGAACTGGCCGATGAACCAGATTTGTCTCAAGGTCGTTCCAGCCGTGGCTGCCGGTTGCACGGTTATTCTCAAACCCTCGGAAATCTCGCCCCTGTCCGGTGTCATATTCGCCGAAATCATGGATGAGGCAGGCTTTCCTGCTGGCGTCTTCAACCTCGTCAATGGTGACGGGCCAACGGTTGGTGAAGCCATGTCGCGCCATCCCGATATCGACATGATGTCGTTCACCGGATCGACGCGGGCAGGCATCGCCGTGCAGAAAGCCGCCGCTGAAACGGTCAAGCGGGTCACGCTGGAACTGGGCGGCAAGTCGCCCAACATCGTGTTCGCGGATGCTGATGTTCCGAAGGCCGTCAAGCGGGGGACATTGCATTGCTTCAACAATACCGGCCAGTCATGCAACGCCCCGACCCGCATGCTGGTGGAGCGCTCCGTCTACGACAGTGCAGTGGAAATTGCTGCTGAAACGGCAAAGAACTGCAAGGTTGGCGATCCGGCCGAAGAGGGCAATCACATTGGCCCGCTGATCTCGCAAATGCAGTTCGACAAGGTGCAGACCCTGATCCAGAAAGGCATCGATGAAGGTGCAAGGCTGGTGGCAGGAGGCACAGGCCGTCCGGAAGGGTTCAACCGCGGCTACTATGTACGCCCGACCGTGTTTGCCGACGTCAACAACGACATGGCCATTGCCCGCGAGGAGATTTTTGGACCCGTCCTGACCATGATCCCGTTTGAAACCGAAGCAGAAGCCATCGAGATTGCCAATGACACCCAGTATGGCCTGGCAGCTTATGTGCAGTCCGGTGACCAGGCGCGCGCCCAGAAGGTGGCCCGTGAACTGCGCGCCGGCATGGTGCTGATCAACGGTGCCCAGCGTCCCGGCGGCAGCCCGTTTGGCGGCTACAAGATGTCCGGAAACGGCCGTGAGGGCGGAGACTGGGGCCTGGAAGACTTCCTGGAAGTAAAAGCAATCAGCGGCTGGGACGAAAGCGTCGCCTGATCTGCGGCTGAATGACTTTCCTGGCTTCGCCAAGGTCGTTGTTTGACAATGATGATCTGGCGGCCGGGCCCGGGTTGGCCCGCTGTCGTTACTTCCGTCTGCCGAATTCACCCGGACGCCTTGCGGCGTCCGGGTGCACCGGTCAGCGCAGACACCGGCATGATCCGGCAATAAACAAGTGTTTCGGCATCACCGGAGGGTGTCGATATCCCGGCGTCGTGCTGCCGATATTTCGACAAATGCTAGCCGATTGGCGCGCTCACCCGGCACATCCGTCATTGGCCTTGCGGTGACGACCTGGCTGTTCACGTTTGTGATTTGCTTACTGGTTGTCATCCTTGTTTCAGCGTATATCGTATACAAGAAATATTTTGCGGGCAGACAACGGAAACCCGGCTGCCAACTCGTCACAACGGGATGAAAGTGCGGCGCGCGTTATGTCCATTGTAAAACAGATTCTGGTCCTGATCATGCTCAGTGCGGCCGCCTATGGCGGTTACGCAGGCTATGGCCATTGGAAAGCCAGCATTGCAGCCACGTCGCCCGATGCCGGCAAGCCGGCAGGCGGCAAGAGGCGTGACGGCGGCAGAACGACCTCGGTTGAAACGGCAAAGGCTGAAACGCGCATTCTATCACGCACGGTGGAAGCGGTTGGCAACACCCGTGCGGTTCGGTATGTCGATATCAAGTCCAAGGCAGATGGCACGATCACCGAGATCGGCTACAAGTCCGGCAGCCGGGTCGAAAAGGGTGCCGTTCTGTTCACCCTCGACGACGCCATAGAAAAAGCCGACCTGGCACAGGCCGAGGCCGAATTTCTGAAAGCCGACCTTGCCCTGAAGCGCGGGGACAAGTTGAGCCAGTCGCGGATCACTGCGAAGGCATCGGTTGAAGAACTGCAGGCAGCGATGGCAGCCGCATCGGCCCAGGTCGACCGCGCACGCGCGCGACTTGCCGACCGCACAATTTCTGCTCCCTTCGCCGGTACACCGGGGTTTCATGCCGTGGACGCAGGTGCGCGGGTCACCAAGGATACCGTGCTGACCCGGCTGGATGACCTGTCATCGGTGTTGCTGGAGTTTGCGGTCCCGGAAGAATATTTCGCCATCGCCAGGATAGGGCTGCATGCCAAGGCGACAACTGCGGCCTATCCCGACCGCGTATTCGACGCACAGATCACCCAGGTCGACACCATGGTCGATCCCGTCAACCGGTCATTCAGGGTGCGTGCGGAAATTGACAATTCCGACGGCGCGCTGCCATCCGGCATGTTCATGCAGTTGACACTGGAACTGGACAATCAGGCCATGGTGATGGTGCCCGAGGAGGCCGTGACCGTGGAAGGTGACAGTACCCACGTGTTCGTGGTGGCCGATGGCAAGGCAAACAAGCAAATGGTCAGGACAGGCGTGCGCGAACCGGGATTTGTCCAGATTGTCAGCGGGCTTTCCGACGGCGACGTGATTATCACCCACGGCACCTCGAAAGTCCGCCCCGGCGGTGCTGTCAAGGTGGTGAACGCCGCTAACAAGGGTGAAATCCAATGACCCTGTCGGAGCTGTCCATCCGCCGGCCGGTTCTGGCTGCGGTTGTGTCGCTGCTGATCATCGTGGCGGGCCTTGCCGCGCTCAATGCCATCTCGGTGCGTGAACTGCCTGATGTCGATTCTTCCGTGGTGTCCGTCACCACAACCTATGTCGGTGCGGCACCCGAGGTTGTCGATACGGATATCACCGAAATCATTGACAGTGCCGTGGCCGGGATTTCCGGCGTCAAGACCATTACATCGACCAGTCAGCGAGGACGCTCGTCCACGACCATAGAGTTTGAGCTTGGCCGCGACATCGACCAGGCAGCCAATGACGTGCGCGATGCGGTGGGCCGGGTGCGCGGTCAACTGCCGGAAGAGGTGGACGAACCGCAGGTGGTCAAGAGCGATTCCGATGCGGATCCGGTCATGCGCCTGGCCGTGTATTCCGATCGGCAAAGCCCGGAGGAGGTGACCGACTACCTGGAGCGCTTCATCAAGGATCGCATCACCACCATTGACGGGGTGGCCGATGTGCGCATTTACGGCCAGCGCCGTGCCGCCATTCGCATCTGGCTGGACCGTCGTGCCATGGCGGCGCGCAACCTGACCGTTGCCGACGTGGAAGCAGCGCTTCGCCAGAACAATGTTGAACTGCCGGCCGGCGAGATTGAATCAACCACGCGGCTGTTCACCGTTCGCCTCGATTCGAGGCTGACCAATCCGCAACAGTTTCGCGATATCGTGGTCGCCGAGGCAGGCGGCGTTCCGATCAGGCTGGGCACGCTGGCGCGCGTTGAAAAAGGCGTCGAGGACGACAGCACGATCGTGCGCTCCAACGGCCTCAATGCCATCGGCATCGCGGTTCTGCGCCAGTCACAATCCAACACCATCGCCATATCAAAGGCGGTACGCGCCCAGCTTGCCACGCTGAACACGCAGTTGCCTGAAGGCATGCAGATATTTGTCGGCTCCGACGATGCGGTCTTCGTCAGTGCGTCGATCAAGGAGGTGCTGATCGCGTTGGGCCTGTCGCTGGTGCTGGTGGTGCTGGTGATCCTGCTGTTCCTGCGGTCATTTCGTGCAACGCTGATCCCGGCAATCACAATTCCAGTGTCGCTTATCGGGTGTTTTTTCCTGATTTACATGTTGGGCTTCTCGCTCAACGTGTTGACGCTGCTGGCCCTGCTGCTGGCCATCGGGCTGGTGGTGGACGACGCCATTGTCATGCTGGAAAACATTGAACGCCGCCTGGCCAACGGTGAGAGCAAGCTGCAGGCAGCCGTGCATGGCTCGCGCCAGGTGACCTTCGCCATCCTGGCCACATCGGTCACCCTGATCGCCGTGTTCATTCCGATTTCCTTCCTGCAGGGTGCTGCCGGCAAGCTGTTCACCGAGTTCGGTTTTGTGCTGGCCAGCGCCGTGATCATCTCGACCTTCGTGGCGCTGAGTGCCTGCCCGGCACTGGCGTCCAAGATTCTCAAGGCGCGCGAAGGTGTCACCGGCGATGAACTGCAACAGCCCGAAGGCGCTGTGTATCGCTGGTATCGCAAGGCGGTAACGGCCTCGATCAATGCCCCGCTGGTGGTTGTAGCGGTATGCCTGGTGTTTTCCGGTGCCAGTTACTTTGCCATGCAGAACACGCCGCGTGAACTGACACCGATCGAGGACAGAAGCATTATTTTTGTGCCCATGACCGCACCGCAGGGCTCTACGCTGGCGTTTACCGATGCGCAGGTCAAAAAGCTGGAAGACCAGCTGGTCAAGGTCAAGGACAAGCTCGACATCGAGATCATCTATTCATTCACCGGCTTCAGGGACAGGCCATACCGATCCTTCATGGTGATCCGCTTCGCGCCATGGGATGAACGCGATATTTCCGTGGTTGAGGCGCGCCGCTCGATCATTCCGATGGTGGCCGGTATCACCGGTGCGCGCGGGTTTCCGGTAATGCCGTCAGGCCTGGGGCTGCGGGGCAATTCCACACCCTTGCGCGCCGTGATTGGCGGGCCGGACTATGAAAGCGTCAAGGTGTGGGCCGAGGAATTGAAACAGAAAGCCCAGGACAATCCCGGCCTGGCCAATGTGGAGATCGACTTCGAGCGCAACCAGCCGCAGTTCCGGTTGACCGTGGATAGAAAACGCGCCGACGATCTGGGCATTTCGGTACGCACCATAGCGTCCACCCTGCAGACCATGCTGGCCTCGCGCGAGATCACCAGCTACATCGACCGGGGTCGTGAATACCCGGTGATCGTGCAGGCCGAAGACCGCGATCGGCAGTCGCCGGACGATATTACAAAACTGTTCATTCGCACCGATGACGGTCAATCCGTTGTCCCGCTGTCGTCCGTGGTCAAACTGGTGGAGACGTCGGAGGCGCCGGCGCTGAAACGCTATAACCGTCTGCCCTCCATCACGCTGACCGCTGCCCTGAATGAAGGCTATGCGCTTGGCAATGCCATTGACTTCATTCGCGACGAGGCTGCCAAAACCCTGCCACCGGAAGCCAGTCTGAGTTTCTCGGGCCAGTCGCAGCAATATCTGGAAACCTCATCCGGCGTGGCGGTCACCTTCGCGCTGGCAATCCTGATCGTGTTCCTGGTGCTGGCCGGCCAGTTTGAAAGTTTTGTGCATCCTCTGATCATCATGCTGTCGGTTCCATTGGCGGTTGCCGGTGCGCTGTATTCCTTGTGGGGAGCAGGCCTGAGCCTCAATATCTATTCGCAGATCGGCATCATCCTGCTGATCGGACTGATGGCCAAGAACGGTATCCTGATCGTCGAGTTCGCCAACCAGTTGCGTGATGAGGGCATGGACGTGCGCGAGGCGGTGATCGAGGCATCGGTACTACGCGTGCGCCCGATCGTGATGACGGTGGTGTCGACCGTCCTGGGCGCCGTACCGCTTGTGCTGGCAACCGGAGCCGGTGCCGAAAGCCGCATCGCCATCGGCACGGTGGTCATCGGCGGTCTGCTGTGCGCGGGTGTGCTGACCCTGTTCCTGACCCCGGTCCTGTATGACCTGATGGCGAGATTCACCCGCCCGCGCGGGTTCGTTGAAAAACGCCTGGCCGAAGAACTCGACACGCACAGGCCCGGCACAGCCATACCGGCTCCGGGTGAGTGAGACACCGCCTTCGACGTCGGATCACCAGCTTTGTGCAAAACCGGATACTGCAATACCCGGGACATTGCTGACAACTGCAGAGTGATACAATGAGCTCTTCATTATCCCGCCCGCCATTCAGGGTCCACCAGCTTGGTGAAATTGCCATCCGCTGCCGCGATATCGACGTCATGTTTGAATTCTACCGGGATATTGTCGGGCTGGAAGTGCTGCGTGATACGCGCGATGACGGCATTGCGTT
>CAYRLR010000014.1:0-2997 GCA_964424975.1 uncultured Anderseniella sp. | reverse complement strand
TTGCTGGCAAGCACTTGATGTCGGCTTCCGGACTCCGGCGTCGCCATTTGCCGGAAGTGCGCGAATTCGCTTGCCTGCTCACATCATCGGGATGAATTGCGACCAGCCGGTGTCGCGCAAAGGCTAGACGAACAATGCCCTGACGCGCGATATGACTGCCTACAGCTGCAAAAAGGTGGTTATCGTGTTTGATCGTTCAATGACACTGCGGTTGCGGCGCGCCCCTGTTGCCGATACCCAGCGGTTTGCGCTGTTGTCCGGCATTGAGTCCATGGTTCGCGGCATGCTCGTCACGGTCATGCCGTTGTCGGTGTATCGGGAATTTCCCGACACGGGAACAGTCTCGCTGATCTATCTTGCCGTCGGTGTGATATCGTTGATGACCGGACTGATGTTGCCCCGCCTGGCGCGCCACATTCCCCGGCGCTGGATGTTCACAATCGGCGCGGGGTTGTATTTGCTCGGCAATTCACTGGCATTGGCCGGGGGACATCTGCTGGCGTTGGGACTGTTGTGCAACGCCATTGCAACGGTAACCGTGTTCATTTGCCTGAATGCCTATGTGCTGGACTATATCGCCAAGGTGGAACTGGGACGTTCGGAAACCTTGCGCATGTTCTACAGTGCGCTTGCCTGGACGGTTGGTCCGGTTACCGGCGTATGGCTGCTGGATCTGTGGCGTCCGGCGCCGTTCCTGTTGTCCATTGCCGCAGCCATTGTACTTGTGGTGGTATTCTGGATCATGCGGCTCGGCGACGGCAAGATCATCGCCAGGGCCAGGATACCGGCGGCAAACCCGCTTGCGTTCATTGGACGTTTCTTCGCCCAGCCCCGACTGATCGCCGGCTGGCTTTTCGCCGTTATCCGGTCATGCGGCTGGTGGGTCTATGTCGTCTACCTGCCGATCTTTGCAGTGGAGGCGGGCTTGGGCGACAAGATTGGCGGCACCTTGCTGTCGCTCACCAATGCTATGCTGTTTACAACCCCACTGATGCTGCGCTGGATGCAGCGCCGGACTGTTCGAACAGCCGTTCGTCTCGGTTTTTTTGTTTGCGGCACAACATTTGTGCTGGCCACGCTGGCTGCATCCCAGCCATATGCGGCCCTGGGCATCCTGTTCATCGGATCGATTTTTCTGATCCTGCTCGACATTGCCGGGGGACTGCCCTTTCTGCTTGCGGTAAAACCGTCGGAGCGCACTGAGATGTCGGCCGTATATTCAAGCTTCCGGGATGTTTCGGGCATAGCCACGCCCGGAATAGCCTGGCTGGTCCTGCTGGCATTCCCGCTGTCGGGCGTTTTTGCAGCGATTGGCGTAACGCTGTTTGCAGCTTGGGGACTGGCCGGGCGGCAGCACCCCCAGATCGGCATTCGGGCCAGCGACCGGGTCCGGAGCAGAGCGCCTGAAAGCATCGCACCTGCCGAATAACGGACAATGCCTCCCGGCCGGTCAGCCTGAGCACGTGTTCGTGCCTACACCGTGCATTGGTACTACCGCGGTGATTGGCGCCTTCCGTGTAAACGGTTTGCTATTCGGCAGCAGAAGCTGCCCGCTTGCCGAATTCATCAACGAAGCCGGTGTGAACATTCCCGGCGCGGAATTCGGGGTCTTCTATACACGCAAGCAGAAAGTCGCGATTTGTCACGATACCTTCGACCCTGACCTGCTGCAGCGCCTGAGCGGCAAGATCGCAGGCAGCCTGGCGGTTTGCCCCCCAGGCAATGATCTTGGCCAGCATAGGGTCGTAGTGTGGTGTAATCGTATCGCCCTGCCGGTAGCCACAGTCGATGCGCAGGTTTTGCGACTGCTCCGGCAGCCTGAACACATTCAGTGGGCCGGGGGAGGGAAAGAATTTCTTTTCGGGGTTCTCGGCATAAAGCCGGCACTGGATCGAATGGCCCTTGCTTGCCACTTCCGACTGCTCCAACCCGGTCAGTGTGCCACTTGCAAATTTAAGCTGCATGGCCACCAGGTCCTGACCTGTCACCATTTCCGTGACGGGGTGTTCCACCTGAATCCGGGTGTTCATTTCGAGGAAATAGAATTCATTGCTGTCTACATCAAAGATGAATTCGACGGTCCCGGCGCTGCTATAGCGAGTGGCCCGGCACAGCGCCAGGGCTGCATCAGCCATCGCGGTGCGAACACTGTCTGACAGACGCGGGGCAGGGCTTTCTTCAACGATCTTCTGAAAACGGCGTTGCAGTGAACAATCGCGTTCGAAAAGATGGACAGCTTCGCCATTGCCAAAGCCGAAGACCTGAATTTCGATGTGACGGGCGTGTGGTACGTACCGTTCCAGAAACACTGTGCCGTCGCCAAATGCCCGTTTTGCCATCGACTGTGTCGACCTGATTGTATCAGCCAGGGAATCCGGTGCATCCACGCGCCGCATTCCGATGCCGCCGCCGCCTGCCGATGCTTTTACCAATAGCGGGTAGCCCACGCATTCCGCAGCCTGTTCTGCGCCTTCGAGCTCTCCTTCAGCGAACCTCGCGCTGCCGGGAACGACGGGCACACCTGCGGCCTTGGCGAGTGCACGTGCACGGTCCTTGTCGCCCATATTGCGCAGGGCATCGGGCCCGGGTCCGACCCAGATCATGCCGGCGTCTGTCACTGTTTTTGCGAAAACGTCATTTTCCGACAGAAAGCCATAGCCGGGATGGATGGCATCTGCCCCGGCGGACTTGGCCGCTGCCAGCACTTTTTCTGTTGCAAGATAGCTTTCGCGTGCAGGCGCCGGTCCCAGAAAGACGGCATGGTCGGCTGCTGCCACATGAGCTGCGTCCTTGTCAGCCTCTGAGAACACGGCGATGGTTTCTATACCAAGCGCGCGGGCGGAGCGGATGATGCGCAGCGCGATCTCGCCCCGATTTGCGATGAGCAGACGCTTCATGGCCTCAAACCTCGATCTGCATAATAACGTCGCCTTCGGAGACGTTGTCGCCCTCCTGCGCCAGAATTTTCATGACCTTGCCGTTTGCAGGGGACAGGGC
>CAYRLR010000013.1:0-15191 GCA_964424975.1 uncultured Anderseniella sp. | reverse complement strand
GGAAATTGAAATAGCACGGGTCATCGACCAGCACCGTGTCGCCGGGGCGCAGCAGGAAGCGGCAGATCAAATCGATGGCCTGGGTTCCGGAACCGGTGAGCAGCACCTGGTCAGGACGGGCGGCGATGCCCTCCGCGGCAAGCTGCCGGGACAGCAGAGTTCGCAGGTTCGTCGCTCCGCGGGTGCTGCCATAATCCGTCAGGATGGCATCGTCGGTGCGGGCAAGCGCGCGGATCGCGCGGCGCATGGCGGCATTCGGCATCCAGTCTGACGGAAGCCAGCCACAGCCCGGTTTAGCCATGTCCGCGCCGGCATCGAGCGATTGCCGCGACACCCAGAACGGGTCTATGGCCTGATCGAGCCGGGGTCCGGCCTCGGCCAGCGCCAATGGCGCCGCAGGCCCGGCCACATAGAAACCCGAGCCCGGCCTTGACCGGATGACACCTTCAGCCGCGAGCCGGTCATACGCTTCAACGACGGTAGACGGCGACACGCCCATGGTGGCCGCAAACCGCCGTATCGACGGCAGCCTCTCTCCAGGTTCCAGGACCCGGCCCGCCATTTTGGCGCGGATCGCCGCCATGACCATGCCGGTGCGGGTTGTTGCAATGCTGCCCATCGGCAAAGTTCCTTCAATTGTATGGCTATTGTTTCCAATACAGTTTGACTAAATTGTATTGTTTCGTAACTGTCGCCGCCAGTCCAAATTCGCTAATCCTGCATCTTCTTTCAAAGGGGAAATGCGATGCACAAGCAGACGGCGGGATGGGGCAGCGGGCTGCTCGGCGTGATCATTTTCAGCGGATCGCTGCCGGCAACCCGGCTTGCGGTTGGTGACTTTTCACCGCTGTTCCTGACCTCCATCCGGGCAGTGATCGCCGCCGTGCTTGGCGCCGCGCTGCTGGTGGTGCTGCGGCAATCACGGCCGCAACGAACAGACCTCGCCTCCCTGGCTGTCGTGGCGCTTGGCGTCGTGATCGGATTTCCATTGCTGACCGCACTGGCGCTTCAGCATGTCACCTCTGCCCACTCGATTGTATTCATCGGGATCTTGCCGCTGGTCACAGCGATGTTCGGCGTTTTGCGCGGCGGCGAACGTCCCAGATCGGCGTTCTGGCTGTTCTCGGTCCTGGGCAGCGTGCTGGTTGCCGGTTTTGCCCTGTCGCAGAGCGCTGCCGCTTCGCTGTCAGGTGACCTGTTGATGGTGGCGGCCATCGCGTTTTGCGGACTGGGCTATGCCGAGGGCGCCACATTGTCGCGCAGGCTCGGCGGCTGGCAGGTGATCTCCTGGGCGCTGGTGCTGTCGCTGCCGATCATGGCGCTGATGGCGCTGGCAATGTGGCCTGACACGTTGAGCGGGATCAGTCTGCCTGCCTGGATCAGCCTCGGCTATGTCTCCATCTTCAGCATGCTTGTCGGTTTCGTGTTCTGGTATCGCGGTCTTGCGCTAGGCGGCATTGCCGGTGTCGGACAGTTGCAGTTACTGCAACCCTTCTTCGGCCTGATGCTGGCCGGACTGGTGCTGCGCGAACCCGTGGCCTGGTCGATGATTGCGGTAACTGCACTGGTGGTGTGCTGCGTCGCGGGAGCCAGGCGGTTTGCGTGACGGGAAGCCGTGGGCACAGTTTTGGCCTGATCACGTCGGCGGGCCGGTTGCACTGTGCAGTTTTGCCGCCGAATGGGCTTTTACCGCATAGCCGTAGGCGTGCTGCACCGGCGTCAGGATCACCAGAAAGCTGCGGCTCTTGCAGGCCGGGCATTTCAGCACGTGGTACAGATCGCGGGTTGCGAAACCCGGCCCCAGGCTGGTGATCAGCAGGTCAACGTCCATGGGCTTGTTGAACTGGCACGACGGCATGTTCGAGCAATGGAAGTGCAAGGCGTATTCGCCCGGCAGACTTGCAAGTGTATCGTTGGTGCCATGTGCCATGCAGGCAATGCTGACACAGGTTGCAGCCGCATGAACAGCGCCATGATCGGCTGCAGCCCGACGGGTGCCTGCGATGGCCGCTGCAGCGGCTGCTTTCAGACGAACGGTTCTATTTAGTTCCCAACACGGCCAGAATTGCCGCGCGGACATCCTCGTCCTGCGCCAGAACCGCATTGCTCAGCGAGCGCAGCCGGTGCCGGGTTTCATGCAACTGGTCGATCAGTTCCAGGATAACCGGCAAGACCGCCACCTCGACATCCATGTCATAGTGCAGCGTGCAGATGAGTTGAACACGGGCGCATTCGATTTCACTGAATGCCGGCGCTCCGGCATCTTCGTCCGGTTGCACCAGTGCTGTCTGAATCCAGACTTCCAGATCTTCGCGCTTCAGGTCATCAATTGCAGCGATGAGGTCATCCATCAGCATCGTCATGACAACATCTCCTTGCGCGGAGTCTGCTCGGTCTTCGGCTTCCATGACGCCAGGAAGTCCGCCAGTTCCGGTTCATCACCGGTTGGCAACACGATTTTAAGAGAAATCAACTGATGTCCGCGCTGCTTTGTCTTCCGGTTGCGAATGCCCTTGTCCCGCAATCTAAGCTTGGTCCCTGAACTGGAACCCTTCGGCACCTTCACGCTGACCGGGCCGGAAATCGTCGGCACCTCGATCTGTGCGCCCAGCACCGCCTCGCGCAGGGTGACGGGCACCTCGAGATGAATATTGTCATCCTTGCGCTCGAAGAACCGGTGCGGTTCCACGTGCAGCTCAACATACGCATCACCGGTCGGTCCGCCATTGAAGCCCGGCATGCCCTGGCCTTTCAGGCGCAATGTCTGCCGGTCCTCGGCGCCTTCGGGAATGGTGACCTTCAGGGTCTTGCCTTCAGGCAGTGTCACTGTGCGGCTGGCGCCGTTGGCAGCATCCATGAAGGTCACCGGCAGGACGTAACTCACGTCGCTGCCGCGCGCCTTGCGCGTGCCTTGCGCGCGTCCGCGTCCGCCGCCACCGCCAAACGCCCGGGCGAGGAATTCTTCCAGGTCTTCATTGCTGGCGAAACCATCCTGCCCCGCATGTGCTCCCGACGGGCCTGCCCCGGCACCGGCATAGTCACGATAATACTGCTGTTGCGGTCGCTCGGCACCGGTTGCATCAATCTCTCCTGCATCGAACCGCCGCCGCTTTTCCTTGTCCTTCAAAATGTCATACGCGCCCGACACATCCTTGAAGATCGCCTCGGCCTGCTTGTCATCGGGATGCAGGTCGGGATGGTGCTTGCGCGCCAGCTGTTTGAAGGCTGTCTTGATGTCCTTGTCGGTTGCGGTCTTCGACACGCCAAGGACTTCGTAGGGGTCTTTCATCAGGTAAATCTCTTCACGTCATTTTTTGCAGCCAGTTTTATCGCACTGCCTCGAGCAGACATTGATCAATCGCAAATTCCGTCACAATACAACCTAAATGGCTGACACCGGGCCAGTTTGCAACCCGGTACGGGAAAGGCGGGGTGGAGTTTCGCCCCCGTTTCCCCCTTTAAACTCCATATTGCATTGATGCGCGACCCTACCTACGCTTCATGCTGACCTGCCTGGTGCAGGCGGCTCATGCTCCACACTGAAACTGCCACTATTGAACGCTCCGCCAGACACACTTCACTCACATCCGACGCTATGATGCACGACCCAACACCGAGGAAACCGCATAATGCCCATCTTGCCAATTATCGCCGACAGTTCAGACGAACTGACGGCAATCTTCAAGGATCTCCACGCGCATCCCGAAATAGGGTTCACGGAAAGTCGCACCGCCGCGGTCGTGGCGGAAAAACTGCGCGATTTCGGCGTGGACGAAGTGCACACCGGCATCGCAACAACCGGCGTCGTGGGCCTGATCCGCGGCAAGGGCCGGGGAAACCGCCATATCGGCTTGCGTGCCGATATGGACGCGTTACCGATACACGAGGAAACCAACCTGCCATATGCCTCGACCAATCCCGGCGCGATGCATGCCTGCGGTCATGACGGGCACACCACGATGCTGCTGGGCGCGGCCAAGTACCTGGCCGGCACCCGTGACTTCGACGGCACCGCCGTGCTGATCTGCCAGCCCGCCGAGGAAGGACTGGGCGGGGCGCGCAGCATGCTGGCCGAAGGTCTGTTCGACAAGTTCCCGTGTGACGAGCTTTATGGCATGCACAATGCGCCGAACGGGCAGCCAAACAAGGTCGGCATCTGCAAGGGGGCTGCCATGGCAGGTGCCTCGTTCTTTGACATCATTGTCCAGGGCAAGGGCAGCCATGCGGCCATGCCGCAACAATCCCGCGATCCGCTGGTGATCGCTGCCGCGCTGGTGGAGCAGTTCCAGACCATCGTGTCGCGCAACGTGCCGCCGCTGGAGACCTGCGTCCTGTCGGTGACACAGATCCATGCAGGCTCGGCCTATAATATTGTGCCCGACACCGCGACGCTGGCCGGCACTGTTCGCTATTTCTCGGATGAGGTCCGCGACCTGGTTGAACTGCGCATGAAACAGCTGTGTGACGGTTTCGCGATTGCCTATGGCGTCAGCATAAATCTTGATCTGCGCAATATCTTTGATGTGCTGATGAACGACGCAGATCTCTCCGACGCCTATCTTGAAGCTGCATCCGACATCGTGGGCGCCGAAAACATCTCAGGCACTGACGCACCGGCGACAGGGTCAGAGGATTTTTCCGACATGCTGAAAGTGGTTCCCGGTTCCTATTGCAGGGTCGGACACGCCGGTACCGTCGGGCTGCACAATCCCGGATTTGTTCTCGACCCGGAAATTCTGCCGGTGGGGGCGTCCATCATGGCGCGCATCATCGAACGCCGCCTTCCCCTGTAACGGAAACCGATCATGAACCTGCTCAACCTGCCTTTCGATGCCGAACAAATGCTGTCCGGACTCAAGCCCTGGATCGAATGCGAAAGCCCCACCTATGATGCTGTCGCCGTCAACCGGATGATGGATCTCGCTGCCTACGACCTTGCCGGGGTCGCGACGGTGGAGCGCATTCCCGGCCGCATGGGTTTTGGCGGATCGGTGCGCGCACGTTTGCCGCATGCCGATGCCGGAAAGCCGGGTATCCTTATTTCGGGGCACATGGATACCGTACATCCGGTCGGTACGCTGGAGGTGCTGCCGTTCAGACGCGAGGGTGATATCTGCTACGGGCCCGGTATCATGGATATGAAGGGTGGCAACTACGCCAGTGTCGAGGCGATACGTCAACTGGCTCGGGCGGGTTTACAGACGCCGCTGCCGGTCACGGTCCTGTTTACACCTGACGAGGAGGTCGGCACCCCCACCACGCGAGAGTTGATAGAAGCCGAGGCGGCGCGCAACAAGTATGTCCTGGTGCCTGAACCGGCCCGCGATGACGGCGGCGCGGTGATCGGCCGGTATGCCATTGCGCGGTTCAACCTGCGCACCTTTGGCAAGCCCAGCCATGCCGGTGCACGCCTCGCCGACGGACGCTCTGCCATTGCGGCGATGGCCCGCAGGATTCTGGATATCGAAGCCATGACAGGTGAGGACTGCACCTTCAGCGTCGGTGTCATTCACGCCGGACAGTGGGTCAACTGCGTGTCCTCGCACTGCGAGGCGCAGGCACTGACAATGGCCAAGACCCAGCAGGACCTGGACGATGGTGTCGCGCGTTTGATGAAGCTGGCAGGTGAGGCAGATGGCGTGGAATTCCAGGTCACGCGCGGCGTCACGCGTCCGGTCTGGGAACCAGACCAGCCAGGCACCATGCACATGTACGAAGTCGCCCGAGGTATCGCCAAAGAAATTGGTTTCGACCTCACCGCGGCCAGTGCAGGCGGTGGGTCGGATGGCAATTTCACCGGTAACCTGGGCATTCCGACCCTGGATTCGATCGGCGTACGCGGCAAGGGCCTGCATACCCTGAACGAGCATATCGAGGTTGCAAGCCTTGTGGAGCGGGCTCGCCTGATGGCTGGCCTGCTCATTCACCTGACATGACGCACGAGCACATTGGCGTTGCCAGGCGGCCCCGGCAACGCCCACGCTGCAGTTCAGGCTGAGTGCACCAGCACGGCTTTGCGGCAAAGGCCCGGTTCGAGGCTTGGAATTGCAGTTTGTGATTCCCTTAAAGCGCCTGTTCGCCTACCATAGGTGCCGAGTTCGGAATGTCTCCGGGGGCTGTCGGGCCAGTTTGTATCCTGCACAATCCGCCAAGCCACTCAGGCGCTTACGTCGTCATCTCCGTCAGAGGGTGGACCCTGCACGGAAATTCGGAGCCGCAATTGAAAAAGCACCAGGACGAGTCTTCATCCGTGTTGAACACCCCGCTGAACCGGCGGACCGCGCTGGCAGCGGCAGTGGCAACGGTTATTGGACCCAAAGGACAGGCAATGGCAAACATGACTGATTCAGCGACCGCGGGCGACCTTGGCGCCATGTTCGATGCGCATGTGCGCCACGAGTTTGTCGACATGGATCTTGACGCCACCATGAAGACGATGGTGGCCGATCCCTACGTCTTCCATGTGCCAACCATGACCGGTGGGGTCGGGCACAGCGATGTGCGCGCGTTCTACGGCAATCACTTTATCGGGCATTGGCCGGACGACACCGAAGTCAAGACGGTTTCGCGAACCATTGGCACAAACCAGGTGGTCGACGAACTGGTGATCAGCTTCACCCATGACCGCGAAATCCCCATCTCGCTTCCCGGCATCAAACCGACAGGGCGGCGGATCGTATTGCCTCACGTCGTCATCATGGGTTTCAAGGACGGCCTGGTGGCGCACGAACACATCTACTGGGACCAGGCCTCGGCACTGGTGCAGGCGGGGCTGCTCGAACCGGCAGCAGGCTTGCCGGTGGTTGGTGCCGGACAGGCACGCGCCCTTCTCGACCACGTGGCTTCGCGCGGCGAACTGGCGCCGGGCAGCAATACCGGCCACGATCTTGGCGCCCTCTTCGACCGCCATGTCAGCCTCGAATTCCAGGACAAGGATGTCGCGGCAACGATGCAGACCATGCACGAACATCCCTATGTGTGGAACGTGCCCGTCGCGCTCGGTGGCGACGACCATGACGGTGTGGAAGAATTTTATACCGACAAGTTCGTCGGCCACATGCCTGCCGACACCGATGTGTCGTTTATCTCGCGAACAGTCGGCGCCGACCAGGTGGTGGACGAGATGATCCTGACCTTTACCCATGACAGTCCCGTTGAATTCGCGCTGCCCGGCGTCGCGCCGACCGGGCGCAAGGTCGAACTGCCCCACGTCGTCGTCATGGGATTCGAAGGCGGCAAGGTGACCCACGAGCACATCTACTGGGACAATGCTTCACTGCTGGTGCAGGTGGGGTTGATTGACCCCGCCAGTCTGCCGGTTCTGGGCCAGGAGCCGGCCCGCTGGCTGCGCGACCGCGCGGAACCGCTGAACAAGATACTCAAGCTTTGAAAAACGCGCCGGGGCCTAGTTGCGCACCGTTACGCGTGCAGGCTGAACTGGTTTGTGATCAATCAGACGTCAAGCCGGGAGACACGACATTGAGGCTTGTAAGCTGGAACTGCAACATGGCACTGGACAGGAAATTTTCTGCGCTGTTGTCTTTGCGACCGGATATTGCCGTTATACCCGAATGCGCCAAACCGGACATCTTGCGCAACAAAACGGATTTGCCGGATGATGTCGAAATCGTCTGGATCGGTGATAATCCGAACAAGGGTCTCGGCATATTCGGGTTTAATGGGTATCGCGTGTCACTTCACGATGAACAAGCCGGGTGTCCACGCTATATCGCACCTGTAAAGGTAGCTGGAAAGCAGCATTTCAACCTGCTTGCCGTCTGGGCGCACAACACCAAGGCAGAAGGTTGGAGCGGCAATCAAAAAGCGCCATTTGTCAGAGCCACTGAGCGATACCGAAGCTTTCTGCATGAACCGTCCACGGTAGTGGCCGGCGACTTTAACAATCATGTCCGTTGGGACAAACCTGGCAAGATCAACAATCATGCCAACGCAATTGCTGAAATGGCGTCAGCAGGATTGGCAAGTGCCTATCACGTCAATCGTGGAGTTGAGCACGGTGCCGAGAATGAGCCGACCCATTACTGGCGCGACCGCAGGAAGGATGGCCACACGTTTCATATAGATTATGTTTTTCTGCCCTCGCATTGGATCCCCTTCATTTCGGAGATGTCTGTGGGTACTTTCGAGGAGTGGTGTGGCAACAAATTAAGCGACCACGTGCCGCTCACCGTCGAGATTGATCCATCTGCTTTTTGATGTTCAAGCCACGACTACCAAAAGACAAGCAGATGCGCCAAGGTGTATCGAATATCGACAGGGCGACAACGAAGTCGCGGCGCGCGCCGGGAATTCATCAGCACCTGGACCAAATGGCAACGGACATCCTTTGTCTGTGCGAAGCCTATTCGGAGTTCCGGGAAGGCCGTGGGCACAGGATCGAATGCGATGAAGACTACGGATACACTACCCAGTTGGGCAGACGAAAGGCCATGCTCTGGTCAAGACAGCCCTGGCACGATGTTGATGTCACCGGAGACGAGGCCCTTCCACCAGGGCGTTTCGTGTCAGGCACAACGCAAATAACCCTCGGACCCGTCAGGGTCATCGGTGTCTGTATTCCCTGGAGCCATGCTCATTTATTCGACCCAGTGTACCAATCGGCGCTTACGTGTATAGCGAGCGAAGTGCCGGCGTCCGTCAATCGACACTGATTTGAAGCCGAACGGATAGATGTTGGCCTCAATTTGGCTGACAACCTGCATTCCAATGCGCCGGTGTGATGCCTGTGCGGCGGAATTGCCGGTTTCCACCGCATTTGTCACATGCCACACACCTGCCTGTATCAGATCTTCCGCGGCAGCATTCAGAAGCCGCTGTTGCAGACGCTGGCCGCGAAACGCTTCACCTGTGAAAGCGCCCAACCCGATATAAGAAGCCGGACCTACTTCGAGACGTATCCAGTTCCACAAGTTTAGCTGATGTGGTCTGAACAGTCGCCAGGCCACCGGGTCGCCCTTAAAACATGCCCCGTAAACGAGCGCACCATTTGCAAGATGCCGGAGGAAATAGCTTTCGTCCTGACGCCCCGGCGGGCGATGTGAACTTGTTACAATTTGTTCAACTTCGGTTGCGCTGAATCTGCGTACCTGAACGTTGTTGTTTTCATTGACGCTCTGAGATTTCAAGTCGCGAAGATCTATCTTCATGACACTGTAGTCCCACGCTCTGATCAGCCCGTTCTTCATACGATACAGTATCCATTGGCAATCCACAGATAGCAAAGGCCGAGTGCGACTGCGGTTTGACGACGGCCGTCAACTGACAAACGCCCACACAAGCTGCAAACCTCGCGTCTACAGGCATGGTCTGGGATGGAACCGCTGTCTCGGCGAGTGAGGTGGCAGACCGGCAGTTTCGATCTGAGATCACGCCTGCAGGCCATTGGGTTTTGTCGGTTGATTGTCTCCGCCAGCGCGGGCGGTGGGGACGTCAATTGCTCGAGTTGATGGAGATCAAGGCCAGCTGCGGGTCAATAGCGTATGTGTCCAGACTGGCATGTGTGCATATTCATTGGAGGGTAGATGATGAACTCCACCAAAAGCTGGTTGCTGGAGCAGTTTCCGAATTACGAAGAGCACATCCACCGTCTCTGGGGAGTGGACCAGGGATTCGAAAGCAAGAGCCATGAGTATTTCGAGCTCCAGAGCAAAATCAACAATCTGGATCACACTGCTGAGCCAGATGAACTTCAGAGATTGAACAGTCGCCGTAACGCTCTGCAAAGCGAGTTGATGTTTTTCATGGGAGCAAATCAGCGCTGACGTCATGAAGTTCGCCGGTGGTGGCCGGCGATTTCAACAGCCATGTCCGGTGGGACAAACCTGGCAAGATCAACAATCACGCCAACGCGATTGCTGAAATGGCGTCAGCAGGTCTGGCAAGTGCCTGTCACGTCAATCGTGGTGTTGAGCACGGAGCCGAAAATGTGCCGACCCAATACTGGCGCGACCGCAGGAAGGATGGCCACACCTTTCATATTGAATATATTTTTCTGCCCTCGCATTGGCTCCCTTTCATTACGAAGATATCTGTGGGAACTTTCAAGGATTCGTGTGGCAACAAATCAGGTGATCACGCGCCACTCACCGTTGAGATTGATCCATCTGTTATTTGACGTTCAAGCCACGAGCACCAATTGCAATGAGCACAGTTACACAGACCAGCGACAAGCAGATGCGCGTAGGTGTGTGGAATATCGAGTGGGCGACACCGAAGTCGCGGCGCGCGCCAGAAATTCATCAGCACCTGGACGACATGGCGGCGGACATCCTTTGTCTGTGCGAAGCCTATTCAGGGTTCCGGGACGGTCACGGTCACTGGATCGAATGCGGTGAAGACTACGGATACAGGATCACGGCTGGCAGAAGAAAGGTCATGCTATGGTCCAGACAACCCTGGCACGACGTTGATGTTACCGGAGATGCGGCCCTTCCGCCGGGCCGCTTTGTGGCAGGCACGACACAAACACCGTTGGGTCTCGTCAGGGTCATCGGCGTCTGCATTCCCTGGAGCCATGCCCATGTGCGAACCGGGAGTCGAGATCGCCGGGCCTGGCAGGATCACGAACAATATCTCCACGGCCTCGCGGGAATATTGAAAACCTTCGATCCCGCTGTGCCGACACTGATTGTCGGTGACTTCAATCAGAGACTGCCGCGTGGCAGGGCTCCCGGCAGGCTGCATGAACTGCTGGTCAACGCCCTGGGGCAAAATTTTGGCGTATTGAGCCAGGGCATCATCGACGGGCTGGAGCAACCGTTGGTTTGCCACGTGGCAGCGACCCGCCATTTTTCCTGTTCCGGCATACACGGCATCGCCAGGGTATCCGGTGGGCAACGCCTCTCGGATCATGATGGGCTGGTGGTCACTCTGGACGGAATTGACACTGCTATGAACGGGGGGGACTAAAGGCTTCAGGCTTGATCTGCCTGCCTTTCATACCCCGAAACGTACAACACGCAACAAATCGCACCTTGTTGGCTCACAAAGCGCTCGAAGCCATCACTTATTCGACGGGTTGAATGTGTTCCGCCAATCGGGACAGCCAACGCTCGATACGGGCCTTGTTGGCGCCGAGGTCACTTCTACCCAGCTGCGATCGCGAGTAGATTGCAAGCGTTGACCGGCTGCTTCCGCGATCAAAAAACTGCACAACAATCGTATCGGGAAACCCGAGCCGCCCGGAGCGCTGTATATAGCGATCGGTCAACGTGCCGTCGTCGGAGGCAACCTGTGTCATTCGGGGTTCACTGGCGATCACTTTCGCCAATGCGAACCTGAGTTTCCGGGCGTCCACCGGATACAGTGCCGGCCTGATTTCAGCTGTCGCACTACAGACGTCCTGCGGGCATGCAAGCGCATCATTCGGCGTCGCGCGCCGTTGCAACCTCTCGAAAGCCACCGGACCAAGGTCCGGTTCGCCGAAAACACGCCAGGAACGCTCCGGTCCCACCAGCAAAAACGCTAGCACTATTGCGGTCGCCGGGACCATCAGACCGATGCCGATTCTGGCTAGAATTTTCATGCGGATGTCCAGACGGATTGGCCAGGTTCTTCGATAAAGCAAGCGCTATCTGATACGCCGATCAGCGCATCAAGCTTTGGAGATCGGCCACAAGGATCATAATACAAGCTTTCATGAACGCAATATGGTCAGCGCAGCGATTGAACAAGGTCTCGGCCTCCATGACAGACTGGTTGTCGGTTTGTGCGGGACAACCACCGCTAAAGACCGGAATGATCGAAGCGGGTTGATTGCAAGGCCTGCGCAATTGTTTCCGGTGATCCTGATTTCGGCGAGAAACAGCCTTGCATCTGAGCAGTTTCCTCCCCTAGGTTTCAGCATGAGCATTCCCAGCGCCACCGACATCACCCGCGACCTCGTCAGGTTCAACACCATCAACCCGCCGGGCCATGAAAAGCTGTGCAGCGATTATCTAGGCGCGCTGTTGCAGGACGCGGGGTTTGAGGTCGACAGCTACCAGTATGGCGACGAGCGTATCAGCCTGGTGGCGCGGCTTGCCGGCAGCGGGGGCAAAAAACCGATCTGCTTTGGCGGGCATACCGACGTGGTCCCACTCGGCAACAAGGCGTGGTCCGTCGAGCCGTTTGCCGGCGATATCGTCGACGGGCGGATATACGGCCGGGGCACCTGCGACATGAAAGGCGGTGTTGCGGCTTTTGTCCATATGGGGCTCAAGCTGGCCGCCGAACCGCGCGGTGCAGCCGACATCCTGCTGGTCATGGTGGCCGGCGAGGAGACCGGCTGTGACGGCAGCAAGCATCTTGAAGACCTCGGCGTGCTGCCTGAAGCCGGAGCGATGGTCATCGCCGAGCCGACATCGAACTACCCCATTCTCGGTCATCGCGGCGCATTGTGGCTGAATGTCACCGCGCACGGCAAGACGGCGCATGGCTCGATGCCGCAGCATGGCGACAACGCGGTCTACAAGGCCGCCCGGGCAGTGAGCAAGCTGGAGAATTTCGGCTTCAATGTGCCGCCGGACAGCCTGCTTGGGTCGACGACGCACAATGTCGGGACTTTTCACGGTGGCATCAACATCAACTCGGTACCCGACCGGGCGAGTTTCACCGTAGATATCCGCAGCATTCCGGGACACCGGCACGATGAGATCATCGCTGACCTGGCGCGTTACCTGGGTGAGGATGTCGAAATCGAGACGGTGGTTGATGTCGCGCCGGTGCTGACAAAAGCCGATGATCCCTGGGTCCGGGATGTGTTCGAGGTAATGACACCGCGGCTGGGTACAGCGCCGCAGCCGAGAGGCGCGCCCTATTTTACCGACGCATCGGCCCTGACGCCTGCCTGTGGCAATCCGCCGACGCTGATCCTGGGGCCCGGCGATATGGCCCTGGCGCACCAGACGGATGAATATTGCGATGTCGCCATGATAGAAGACGCTGCCGACATCTATGAAACCATCGCGCGGCGCTGGTGTGACGTGTAGAGCAGCATGGATTCAATTGAACCTGGGAACCGTTTCCCACGTTTTGGAAAGCGCTTGTGGCTCCAGCCCCATCAAGTTGCAAACTTCGCAAAGGCTGTTTCGAATCCGAAACCGACATTGCAGGCCAATGCCAGCACGTTCACTGAACTCACCGCAGTACGCAGAGTGGTGCAAACTGAACCGTCCCGGGATTGCCGGAGGCTCCACCTCTTGAGTAAATGGCGCCATCATGAGCAAGACAACGAACACGTTTTCATCTGAAGCATGGTCCCGTGCGGTGCGGATGGTATTGCATCACGCGGACGAGCATGCTTCGCGCCGGGCAGCGCTTGTCTCGATATCCCGGACGACCGGTTATTCGACGGTTCCGGGCCAGAACAGGACTGCCAGCACAAGTGCCCAAACAATGCCCCAGCCTATCCATGTGATGTTTGGATGGTCCGCCTGCCATTCCAGAATGCGCTTGTGAAAATCCATTGTGATGTCTCCAGTTGGTGTGTTGTGGCGACTGTATCTACACCCCCTAACTCAGAGGCTCCCAGAGTTTCGGGTTTGTGAGATCATCGTCTGCAACAATGCATTTTTCATCATCGTTTCCTTCCATATGGAGCATCCATCGGATGGGTCGTTCAATTTCGCTGTATGGAGCTATGACGACATAGGAAGCCCCGGCGTGCGGTCCTGATAGTTTCCTGTATTGCGTATTGATCATGATTTGATTTCCCTGAATTCGGCAGTTGCTCACTCTAGATCAGGATTTGTACCGCTTGGCATTGATTTGCGTCATCTGCCAGTGGCGGAAACCAGGCTATGGTGATTTCTAGCAAAACGGGATGGCAGCAGCCTGAGAATATCCGATGCAAGCGCCCGTATCGTTTGGCTGGCACATGGAAATCCAGCTCTTTGTGAAGCCTTGGGACTGTGCGATCCTCTCATCATCATGCTTGTCGCAACACTGAATGTTCAAAACCTCAGGCTCCAAAGTATCGATGGCCAGAATCGACTCCATGGTGCCTGGGATTCCGACCGTCCCGAAGACACTGGGTTAGACCCGATCGATCGCCGACTGACCGGTGAGCTTCTGAAGCAAGTGGACGCCGATGTCGTCGCCTTGCAGGAAGTCTTCGATCTCGACAGCCTCAATCACTTTCACGAACAATTCTTCCTGCCGACGGGAGCACAACCATACTCGCAACGTATCTGTTTGCCCGGCAACGATGGCCGCGGCCTTGATGTTGCATTGCTTTCGCGCCGACATGTTGATGCGATCCAAAGTCATGCATCGCTCACTTTGGCTGATGTGGACATCGATCCGCTACCGGGCGTCGATCCCGCCCTTCCGGTTTTCCGGCGTGACTGCCTGATGGTAACGATTGGACCGCTGACGCTCTTTGTCTGCCACTTCAAGTCTGCCTATCCAGACGCGACCAAGGCCTGGACCACGCGCCGGCTGGAAGCGCTTGCAACCCGCCGTCTGATCGAGCGCCGTTTCCAGGACCCGGCACAAAGCCTGTGGCTCGTCCTGGGCGACCTGAACGAACCCGATTTTCCAGTCACGGGACATCAGCGGGCAATTGCACCACTGGAGACAGGCTTCGCAATCGATCTGATGCAGCGGCTTCCAGAGAAGCAACGCTGGACCTATTATGACCCGCATTCGGGACTATACCACTGCCCGGACGCACTACTGGCATCGCCCGCGCTCGCCGAGCGCTGGCCGAATGCTGAACCATTCGGGGTACGTACGGGCCTGGGCGAAGAGACATCGCGCTTTAACGGGCCCCGGCTTGGTGGTGTGGGGGAACACAGACCCCACGCCAGTGATCATGCCGCAGTCGCTGTCGATTTCAAGGGGCTGTGAAGTGTCGGCTTCGCGCTTGAAGCACCGGTTCGTCGCAATGCAGCACGACCGGAGACATTGGCGTGAACATTGCCGGCATAGGCAAAGGATAACAGCTTTCAAACCGGTAACCTCCCATCTGCCTGCTGTTTGAAGAAGCGAAAGACAGCATAAGGGTGATGTCACCAGACCAGTTCACGAGATTGCAGCTTGATCGACATCAACGACACAAACTGACATGGCGCCCATATTCCCAGCCTCAAGAAGGTGCGGTCCATCATTTTATTCAGATGGGAACATCTAGCTCAGGTCTGGAGGCCAAACCGATGAAGCGAATATCCTGTCTAGTGAGTGTCGTCGCC
>CAYRLR010000012.1:0-15200 GCA_964424975.1 uncultured Anderseniella sp. | reverse complement strand
GAAAGCATCCAGGGTCGCATCCAGGGTAGCAGCGGGAATGACCTTTTGCGAAATCCAGGCTGTTTCAACGCGCCTTAACCTGATAGCTGCCCTCAGAATAACGCCGGTAAGTCCCATTCCGCCGATGGTCCAGGCGAACAGATCAGCGTTATGTTCCCGCGAGCAGCGCTGCAGTTTGCCGTGACCATCCATGATGTCAATCCAGTCGACAAAATTCCCGAGGCCGCCATCACGATGATGGTTCTTGCCATTCACGTCAGCAGCAATCATGCCGCCCAGCGTTACGAATTTGGTGCCTGGCGTAACTGCCGGAAACCAGCCGCGCCGCAGAAACACCGCTATGATATCTGCCAGCAGCACCCCGGCTTCGGCAATCAGGGTGCCGGTTTTGTCATCGAAACCCAGCATGCGATTGAAGTGGCGCATATGGATGGTATTGGTCACACTGATTGCACTGTCGCCGTACGCGCGACCATTGCCGCGTGCGATGGCGCGGCCCTGCTGGATGCACGAAACCATCTCAGCTTCACTGCGTGGTGCTGTAACGTGCGCCTCATGAACCGGGAATCTGCCCCAACCAGCCAACTGCATCACGTCTGCCTTGTGGTTAAAACCGCGTCAGTAAACACGAACCGGCGGTCCAGGTTGTACTTTGTGACATACCCGATAGCGAGACCCAGTAACGCACCAGCCTCGCGCATGAAATCCGTCTTCCAAACAAGCCAGAACAGGGTTTCGGCACCCCAGAAAATTACAGTGGTTGCCACCCCCGTGGTCACGTAGAGTGCAAATTTCTGGCCATGAGCGTTTATGCCGGTATCGCGATCATGGAAAATCCAGTTCTTGTCCAGCAGATATTTGATGATCAGCCCGACCAGCGTGCCGGCAAGAACTGCCGCAGAAAAGCCGATCGCTGACGTGTTCACGCCAAGGACAATGCGTTGCGTCAACAGATTGGCTATTGTGGCAAATGCTGCAAAGGCTGTGTATCGCAGCACCAGGGTTTGCACGGTCATAGCACGATCCCGAGAATAGCAAGCAGCGTGACTGAAGCACCGCAAATCAAGCTGACAGGGTCCTTGATGGCAAACACTATCGGGTCATCATGCATGCGCCCACGATGGGTCACCATGACCATTCTGCTGATCCAGTACAGCAACACCAGGCAGATACCCCACAGCGCCTCCGGCTGGCTGTAAAACTGGACAACCCCGGGGGAGTTCACATACAGGGCCATGATCAGAACCGACGCATAGCCTGATGCAACAGCCATGGCGACCACGATTGGCAGATCGTCTATGTGATAGCCGCGGCCACGAGCCGACGCTTCGCCTGTAGCAACACCATCCACCAGTTCTGCCTGCCGCTTGATGGCGGCCAGCGAGAAGAAGAAAAACATCGAGAACGCCAGAAGCCACACAGACAAGTCAATATCCGTTGCAACCGCTCCCGCGACTATCCGGGTCGTGTAAAGCGCCGCCAGCGTGAAGATATCAATGGTAAGACGGCGCTTCAGGTAGAAGGAGTAGGCGGTCGTGCCAGCATAGTAGCCGAGCATCACCAGGACAAACTGAAAGCCCAGCAGCGTCGCGAGGATCAGGCCACCACCCAGCAACAGAACCGCCAGACCGACCGCGTGAGCAATTGGCAGGGCGCCGGATGCCAGCGCGCGATAGCGCTTGCGTGGATGAGACCGGTCGGCATCAAGATCAAGCATGTCGTTGACGAGGTAAGCGCTCGACGCAACCAGGCTGAATGCCAGAAAGGCCAACAGGGACTGCGTAAAGGCAGGCATCGTCAATTGATGCGCTGAGATCATCGGGACAAACACCAACAGATTCTTCAACCACTGGTGCGACCGCAGCGCCTTGAAATATGCGCCGGCGTGTGCATCGCCGTTTGCGAGATGCTCGACGTCTGCGTCCAGGGCCGCCACGCGCCTTTTCAGGTTCTCGCCGGAATTGACAGTGATGGCCCTGCACGCCATTTGCCACACCGGCAAGTCTGCATCCGCGTCTCCCATGTAGGCAAAGCCGGTGTCGGCATACTCCTGCGTGAGAAACGCCGCCTTGTGGTCACCCTTGAGATTGGCGGATCCATCGGATCCGTAAACATCGTCAAACAGGCCAAGGTGAGCAGCAATCCTGTCGGCAAGGTCCTGGTCTGTGGCTGTGACCAAAGCGGTGCGTCCACCACGGGATCGCCACTGCTCAATGTACTCAATAACAGCCTTGTTGTAAGGAAGCAGCGCCACATCGACGCTGGATGCCCCTGCAAGATAGCGCTTGAGGTGAGCTCGGCCAGAGGCAAGTGCGCGCAGCGAATGAAACGGCGCGGTCCAGCGGTTGGCAAACGCGGACCAGAAGGTTTCGTGAAGCAGATCAGTGCCGACAAGTGTGCCGTCGAGATCAACGACAAGCACCGGGTTGTTCTTCGCTTTCTCGTCAGCCACCATTCGCCCCTTTGCTGCATCGAGATCGGCAGCAGTGTACGCACCAGCCCGGTATCTGCCTGGTATTGCAGACCCGATGCCGAATTCAGACCATGGCGCATATGGGATCGGTCAGGCAAGCCTTCCCGAACCATCGTTTAATGGCATCACTTGCTATAGGGTGTGGTTCGGATCGCCCAATAATGGGAAGCCGTGTAAATCAACTCTGGTGTTTTGACCCTACACGAGCTATAAGCCGCGCCATCCCGGTTTATCCGAACGTTTTTTCAAGGCGGCTGCAGGGCAATAGACCTTTTTGCGGCCCCCACATTTACGGAGTTTGTCATGGCTGTTCCAAAGCGAAAAACCTCGCCGTCAAAGCGCGGCATGCGCCGGTCTGGTTACAAGATGGCGGAAGCCACCTATGTGGAAAACAAGCAGACCGGTGAATTGCACCGTCCGCACCACATCGACCTGAAGACCGGTATGTACAAGGGCCGTCAGATCATCGAGCCAAAGGGCGAATTTTGATCTGAGCGCTTATGCTGCGCCGAGAAACGGCGCGCTGGTGACACAGAATTCGGGCTGGTGACGCTATCGCGTCACTGGCCCTTAATCGTTTGGCTTCCATCTAAGTGAAACATGCTCTAGCTTTTCGCCAGATTCGTAACTGATTCACGAGGACCATTTTTCCGATGCGATACCTGCTGGCGTTTCCGCTGATTGCTCTGGTGCTGATTGCCTACAATGTCATGGCTTTCACCGATCAGGGCTGGTTGTGGGCGGAAGCCATGCGCGTCGACATGATGTCTGGCGCATCGCTTGTGTTGCAATGGGCCGATGTACTGATCATGAGCGCGCTGTTCCTGTTGTTCATAGAGGTTTTAAAGGCTGCTCGCGTAGGCAGTCTCACCATTATCGATCACATCATGTCGACGGCGGTGTTCATCGTGGCGCTGGTGGAGTTTTTGCTGGTCCGGGAAGCCGGCACGGCGCCGTTCTTCACCCTGCTGGGCATTTCCCTGATTGATGTGATTGCCGGCTACTCCATTTCCATCCGCTCGGCCCGCCGTGATGTGGCGTTCTCCGGTGGAGGGTCGATATGACGCCACGCGAGGTGATCGATTTCTGGCTGGCGCAACCCGAAAAGGCGTATTTTGTCGCCGACACCGGCTTTGATGAGCGCCTGCGGGAAAAATTCGGAGCCGTTCATGCCAAAGCCGTGTCTGGTGACCTGGATAGCTGGGATCAGACGCAGGACGGCAGACTGGGCCTGATCTTGTTGCTGGATCAATTGAGCCGCAATCTGCAGCGCGGCACGCTGGCCATGTTTGCCGCCGATCCGAAGGCCCTGGCACTGGCCGGCGCAGCGATTGGCAAGGGCGATGATCGCGACTGTGACGCCTCGGTGAAGCGCTGGTACTATATGCCGTTCATGCACTCCGAGGACCTGGCCGACCAGGAAACATGTGTGGCGCTTTGCCGGCAACCGGGGCTTGAAGAGACGCTTCCATTTGCCATAACCCACCGCGATATCATTGCGCGTTTTGGCCGCTTTCCGCATCGCAATGACATGCTGGGGCGCGCCACAACCGCCGAGGAGCAGGCATTTCTGGACGCAGGCGGGTTTTCCGGCTGAACAAATCGGGGCCTATTCCAGGCTCATGAGATAGGTGGCAATAGCCATTCGGTCATCGCCCGGCAGTTTCGACATGTTTGTCTGTACCGCCGCCATACCGCCGGATGACATCTTGTCGTAGCCGAACGTTTCACCGAACTCCAGCGCAGTGGCCAGATCGGCTGCATCCTTGAAGCGTCCGCGTGACTTCAGGTTTCGCAAGGATGGTACCTTGCCGCTTCCTTCGGGATGTGGCCCGCCGGCCAGCCAGCGCGACATGTCCAGCGCCATCACCAGATTGCGCGGCGTGTGGCATTCGGCACAATGGCCGGGGCCTTGTACCAGATAGGCTCCGTGATTCCAGACATCGTCTTTGGCCGGGTCCTTGACGAACTCGACCGGATTGAATTGCGCGGCAATTTTCCACAGGCCCATGCCCCGGCGCAGCACTGTTTCGACTGGCAGGCCAAGCGGCAGATCAGGCGGGTGATTGCGCGACTGTACCGGCTGCAACGTATCGATATAGGCCTTGATATCCAGCACATCGCCATCGGTCATCCTGGAATAGGATGTATACGGGAACGCTGGCAGATAGTGGGTGTCTTGCGGAGATATACCGCGCTTGACCGCATTGATGAACTGTATGTTCGTCCAGCCGCCAATGCCGGTTTGGTCGTCAGGCGTGATGTTGGGCGGATAGAAAACACCTGCGGGTGTTGTCAGGGCCCGCCCGCCTGATGGCAAGGCCATATCCGCTTGCTTGTCATCCTTGGCCGGCAGGTGGCATGACAGGCAACCGGCTGCGGTAAACAGCCGCTTGCCGTTTTCAATATTGGGAGTGTGAGCGGCAAGGGCCGACGCTGGAAGCGGATCCGGGGCCGCCAGTATCCAGCCGACAGCCGCCACAATGCCACCGATGACAATACCTGCTGCCAATAGTCGTTTCATGCCGCGCGTTTACCGTTCAGCGATTACTGCTTCGGACGGCGATAGTCGGTATGACAGGCCTTGCAAGTGCCGCCGATGGCACCCAGTGCGGTGCCGAAGTCTGCTTCCGAGGTAACTGAAGCCATCGCCATGGCGGCGTCAACGGCCTTGTCGGCCTTGGCGTCAAAGTCCGGTTTGTTCTGCCAGATTTCAGGCCTGGCCCAGGTTTCCTTGTCGCCGGTTTCGCTGCCTTCGGGGAAGTGCAGTTTTGCAACTTTCACGTTTTCCGCCAGAGCGGTTGCGTTGGCGTTTACGACAGCGGCATCGAACGGGGCCTCTTTCTTGGCGATGGCGGCCAGTGCGCCCATGGCTTTGCCGACATTTTTCATGGCGGCCTGACGATCCTCGATCGGACCGGCAAGCGCCGCACTGGTTACGCCAATGACGGCGGCCAGGCCAATAACAACAGTTCTGGATGAAGAAACGAGCCTGGTATGCATGTGCAATCTCCTGAATTCATTAACGGTTGTGTCGAGGCCAAGCGCCAAGACCGGTGTGTAACACTAATATCAGTTTGACCCCGGTGTCTGGATAATTGATGCCGAACACGTCAATTTGAAGACGCTGCGCCGCGCAACAACCTGCGAATAACCTTACCTGTTGTCGTCAGGGGCAAATCGTCGCAAAATTCAATCTCGCGCGGGTACTCATGAGCCGACAGGCGATTGCGGACATGAGCCTGCAATTCGCCAAGCACGGATTCGTTCGCCTCAAAACCGTCATTCAGCACCACGAACGCTTTGACGATTTCAGTCCGAACAGGATCGGGCACACCGATGACAGCGGCAAGTTTCACGGCCGGGTGGCGCGACAGGCAGTCTTCTATCTCACCGGGACCAATGCGATAGCCGGACGAGGTGATGACATCATCATCACGTCCGACAAAATAAAAATATCCGTCGTCGTCCCTGAAGCCCTGGTCTCCGGTCAACAGCCAGTCACCGGCGTACTTGTCCCTGGTTGCTTCCGGTTTGCCCCAGTACTCGAGAAACATGACCGGGTCCGGGCGCTGGACTGCAATATTGCCTGCCTCGCCGTCTGGCAGGGCATTTCCGGCGTCATCGACAATTGCAACCGTGTGGCCCGGCACTGACTTGCCGATGGCACCTGCCTTCCACACGCCGATGGCGTTGCAGCTTTCAATCACCAGATTGCATTCCGTCTGCCCGTAAACTTCATTGATGTTCATGCCGAGGCTGTCGACGGCCCATTCCTGCAACGCCTTGCCAACGGCTTCGCCGCCGGAAAAAATGGTCCGCAAGGTCAGCTTGTCGACATCGGTGGGAGTGCTGGCGCGCATGAGTTTAAGCGCGGTGGGCGGTATGAAGACATTGCGGACCTTGTGCAGTGCCATCAGGTCCCAGGCATCTTCGGGACTGAACTTGGTGTACTTGTAGGCCAGCACCGGTACGCCGAAGTAAAGCGACGGCAAGAGCGCATTCAGCAAGCCGCCTGCCCAGGCCCAGTCGGACGGGGTCCACATCAGGTCACCCGGCTGCGGAAAGAACTCGTGAGCAAACTGAACACCGGGAATATGCCCGAGCAGCACACGGTGGGCGTGCAGGGCCCCCTTGGGCGGCCCGGTGGTGCCGGATGTGTAAATCATCAAGGCGGCATCGTTAGCGGCTGTATCAACGGTTTCAAATGTGTCGGGAAGCGCTCCGCTCTCGTCATGAATGTGCGGCGCGATATCGAGCTTGCCGTCAATGCAGAAGACCACCTGAAGGGCGTCCAGGCCGGGCAGGACTTCAGACACGTTCTCGCGCGAGGCTGCCGAGATAATCAGCGCCTTGGCACCGGAATTCTGCAATCTGTACTGGACAGCTTCCACACCGAACAGCATGGCCAGCGGCACGGCGATGGCGCCGATCTTGTAAATGGCCACGTGGGCGGCCGCGGTTTCGCGAGATTGCGGCAGCAACAATGCCACTCTGTCACCGCGCCCGATGCCTGATTTTACCAGCAGGTTGGCAAAGCGATTGGACATTTCCTCGAGTTGCAGGAACGACGTTTTGCGCACTGGACCGTCCTGCATGTGTTCGATAATGGCGACCTTGTCCGGGCTATCAAGTGCCCAGCGGGTGCAAACCGCGTGAGCCATATTGAAGCGATCGGGTATCTGCCATTTGAAGTTGGCGAGGACCTGCTCGTAGGTCTTTGCTGGTTCGAGCATGTTTGTTTTCTCCGTGTCCAATTTCGGCCTTGATGCAGGGATAGAGCAGGCACCGATGTTCCGCCGTGACTACAAAAGACGGAAAGATTTTAGGTCTTCGTTAGGATGCACCGGCGTAGAATATTCAGATTGTTTGATCAAAAGGCTGGGGCATATGTACAGCGCAAATCGCGCAAGCGAACAAGGGGTTCATTCGGCTGCGGAGAAATCTGCAACACCGCATCGCGATGTTTCTCCCGAACTGAAAGAAGTCATGCACCTGTTGAAGATGATGGAAAGCGGCCAGGACCTCAAAGGCTCCTGAGACCAATCCGGTTCTGACGCATGGATGGCGGGCGCACTTGCCCGCGGTGGGCTTTTGCGTTTTGCAACGATTATTGTGCAAATCGCAAAGATCGAACCCGGCTGATGGCCGTCTTTGACCACCTGACGCTTTACTAACCTTCTGAAAAAACAGCTGTTTATCGATCATTGCCGCGCAAGGCGCGGTGTTGGCGTGGATTTTGCTGTTGAACCCTGTGGGGCCGGGGGTCGGTTACCTCGAAGAAGCCGGTACAAGGCTCATGCAGGACGGCCCCTGAACAACAGGGAGCCGTTTGTCATGACAGGTATTGTGCCTGCAATTCCGTTCAAGCAGAAATCGGATGCTGTTTCACGCCTGGTTGATCATCATCCAGATACGGCAACTGCAAAACCCAAACGCCATGGATGGGGCAGCGTTGAAGTGCTGTCGTGCAGCGGCGGACACCGGATCGAGCGCATTGCGGTGAAGCGCGGCAAGTCATTGCCTGCGCATTATCACCAGCACCGTTCGGAACACTGGACAATTGTCGAAGGCACTGCCGAAATACAACTGGGCGACGATGTCGTGATAGTTGCGCCGGATGACAGTCTTTACATTCCCGCGGGCACGGTTCACGGGTTGAAGACAGCAGGTGACAGCGCTGTCAAAATTGTCGCGGTGCACTTTGGAGACACGGTTTCCGATGCCGACGACATGTTCGATGCCGGGTGACCGGACAACACCAACGAAAAAACGTTCAGGCTGATTTCCCCGCCCAGGTTTCGCGCTTCCGGTAGATGGTTGACGGACTGATGCCCAGCGCGTCGGCGGCTTTTGGTATCGAGCCGGCAAAACCGGAAATGGCGGCCTCAATCGCATCTCGTTCAATCTGCCATAGCTGGCGGGCATTCAGGCCGCCAGCCGGAGACTGCCGCATGGGTTTCGCACTTGTGATGTGGTCCGGCAACATTTGGGTTTCGAGGACCTCGCCATCATGCAGGACAACCGCCTGGCGTATGACGTTTTGCAGTTCCCTGATATTGCCCGGCCAGTCATAGGCCTGCAACGCGGTCACTGTTTCAGTGTCGATACGGCTGAACGAGCGGGCTTCTTCACATGTGTAGGTATGGAGAAAGCGTGAGGCCAGCTCCGCCACATCCTGGCCGCGTTCGCGCAACGGTTTCAGATGAACCGGCAGGACATGCAGGCGGAAATACAGGTCTTCGCGGAAGCGGCCTTCAGCCACCTCGGTCTGCGGTGTGCGGTTGGTGGCGCAGACAATGCGGATGTCCACCTTGCGGGTGTGGGTTGAACCTACCGGCTGAATGGTACCGGTTTGCAGGAAGCGCAACAGCTTGATCTGCAGGGACGGCGCCATTTCGCAGATCTCGTCGAGAAACAAGGTGCCGCCATGAGCGGCTGCAGCAGCACCCTCACGGTCAGAAATGGCACCGGTGAAGGCACCTTTGAGGTGGCCGAAAATCTCCGATTCCATCAAGTCATGCGGAATGGCACCGCAATTGAGGGCGATGAACGGATGGCTGGCGCGGGTTGAGAAATCATGAATGGCCTGGGCGCACAGTTCCTTGCCGGTGCCGCTTTCACCGGTGATGAAGGCCGGCGCGCTGGATGACGCAATGGCTTCGATCTGCTTGCGGATGTCTGCCATGACCCGCGAAGATCCGATCATGGTCTCTGGCACGCTCCGGGCCTCGCGCGATGGCTTTGCGGGCCGTGCAGGCCGGCGCTGGTCGCGGCACTGGCAGGCATTGCTCAAGGTGGTGACCAGGCGGTTGCGGGACACGGGTTTGACCAGGTAATCCCGGGCCCCGGCACGCACAGCGTCAACTGCATCATTTATCGATGCGTTTGCAGCAACGACAATGATCGCAGCCAGCGGGTCGGAGGCAGACCAGCTTTCAATGAGCGATATGCAGTCCGGGCCGGTCAGGTCGAGTGACAACACGATCGCATCAAAACAGGTATTTTCACAAAGCGCCAGCGCAGCAGCCCGGCTTGCCACCAGGTCACACGAAAACCCCGCTTTTTCCAAATGGGCGCGATATAAACTGGCAAGGGACGGCGTGTCCTCGACAATCAGGACCTGGCTGCGTCCGGGTACAGAAACTGACATTGCAAACGCCTGACAAAACTCATGCGGTGCTTACACTTGTGTGCAGGCCGTGGCATGGCACCAAATTCGTGAGCATCCAAGGTGCAGGAATATGGTGAATAAGAAGTTTAGATCAGCGGTTTTACAGGGTGAATGTCAGCCTGCAGGGGCGTTTCATTCAAAATGCCGCCCTCAACCAGATGATCCCAGGCCTCCTCTGCCGTTTCGGCGTAGTGAAACAGGTTCCTGTCGTCAGGCGAGATTGTGCCGGCTTCGACGAAGACATCCAGGTTCACGACGTTCGTCCAGAACTCCCGGTCAAACAGGATGATTGGAATGGGTGACATCTTGCCGGTCTGCACCAGGGTAAGGGTTTCGAACAATTCGTCCATGGTTCCGAAACCGCCGGGGAAAACCACAAGCCCGTTGGCGCGCATGGCCAGGTGCATTTTGCGCATGGCAAAATAGTGAAAATTGAAGGTCAGGTCCGGCGTGGACCAGGCGTTTGGATCCTGCTCATGGGGCAGGGTGATGTTGAACCCGATGGTTGGTGCGCCGGCTTCAAAAGCGCCCCTGTTGGCGGCTTCCATGATGCCGGGTCCACCGCCTGTAGCGATAACATTGTCGCGCATTTTTACCTTTTCATCCATGGCTCCGCCGCGCTGCGACACGATACGGCCGAGTTCCATTGCGGAGCGGTACCAGTGGCCGCGTTTGCCTGCATCGTCTATTTTCACGCGCGCGGACCCGAATGCAACGATGGTTGAACGCACGCCCCATTCGCGCAAATGTTCTTCGGCTTTCATGTATTCCAGCATGAACCGTATGCCACGCGTCGAGTCGCCGAGCAGGAATTCCTGATCAAGCGTCGGCAGGGTAAAGGAAGATGATGCCATTTGCTCATGCGGTGTTTTTTTGGTGGTCATGGAATTTCCTTCTTGGAGCGGCAGACGTGCGGTCATGGGGCCCATGCAGTAACTGGCGTGGTGTGCGTTGTTTGTGAGTTGTACGATCAGCTGGCAGATGTCCAGATGAACTGCCGGGAATTTGAATCACGATCATGCCAACATCCAACGCAAAAACAGTTAACTCCAACGTCCAGGGCATGGTGTGGATGGTGGTATCGGGACTGTGCTTTACCGGAGTGATGATTTCTGTCCGCAATGTGGGTCCGGATCTGCCGGCAGCGGTGTCTGCGACGATCCGCTATGCGTTCGGCATCGTGCTGCTGGCGCCCATGTTGATGAAGGCCGATTTCCGGTTTCCACGCGGGCGAAATCTGAAACTGCATATCTGGCGGGGTGTTTGTCATGGTCTTGGCGTGTTGTTCTGGTTTTACGCGATGGCGCGCATTCCCATGGCAGAGGTCACGGCGATCAGTTACACGGCTCCGATATTCATGACAATTGGTGCCGTGATCTTCTTTTCCGAAAAAATCCAGATGCGAAGAGTAGGTGCCATCATTGCCGGGCTGGCCGGGGTGTTCGTGATATTGCGGCCGGGTTTTGAAACATTGTCCAGCGGTCAGCTTGCCCAGCTGTCTGCAACCCCCTTGTTTGCCGCCGCCATGCTGCTGGTCAAGCGCCTGACGCAAACCGATACAGCATCGATGATCGTGATCATGCTGAACTTCATCTGCCTTGCGGTGCTTGCGCCCATTGCCGTGCTGACCTGGAAAACACCCGATGCGGTGCAACTCATGTGGCTTGCCTGCGCTACCGTTGCCGCTACGGCGGGGCACTACTGCCTGATCAGGTCCTATGCCGCCGCCGATATCACGGTGATCCAGCCGGTCACGTTTCTGCAATTGGTCTGGACCACGATATTCGGCTTCCTGCTGTTTTCAGAAACACCCGACGTGTGGGTGTTTGCAGGCGGTGCGATCATTCTGGCGGCCAGCACCTATATGGCGCATCGCGAACGCAAGCAGCGGTCATTGATGCAGGCGGAAGCAGCTACCTTGCCTGCTCAAGTGCCTGGCGCAGGCGTCTGATCAGCTTGGCGCGATTTCTGTTACCGGCTTCATTTTCAACCGCTTCATTGATGTCCAGAACCAGTTGCGTGAGTTCATTGTTGTAGTCAGGCTTGCGGGCAGCTTCAGGCGGTTCGATGGAGCGGCGAATCTCGCTGTGAACCTGGACGGCCTCGTTGCCGTCGAGCTGGAAAGTATCGTCGATTTCAGGCTGAAGTATGCGGGAGGCGGGCATCAGTTTCTCGGCGATCCGGGATGTCAGCCCGGCCATGCCTTCTTCTTCCCCGTGTATCAGGAACATGTTGCGGTGAACCGGCAATCGCTCGGCAATCCAGCGCTCGAGTTCCGGCGCATCGGCGTGGCCGGAATATCCGTTTATTCGCTCGATTGCCGCGTTGACTTCAATTTCCTCGCCGTGGATGCGGACCTTCTTCGCGCCGTTCAGCAAGACCCGGCCAAGCGTGCCATTGGCCTGGTAGCCGACCATCAGCACGGTCGCATTGCGGCGATACAGATGGTTTTTCAGATGATGTCTGATGCGGCCTGCATCGCACATGCCGCTGGCCGACAACACAACGTGAAAACCGCTTAGTTTGCCGATTGCCTTTGAATCGTTCACTGTCTCGGATACCTTCAGGTTCGGAGATTTCAGCGCCGCCTTGAGGGCCTCCCCATTGGCCAGCAGGTCAGCATGTTTTTCAAAGATGGCCGTGGCACGCCGGGCAAGCGGGCTGTCGATGAACACCGGCGCGGATGGCGCTTCGTTGTTTGCCATGATCATCATCAGGTCAGTGAGCACTTCCTGGGTGCGTTCGACGGCAAAAGACGGGATCAGCAGGACCCCGCGCTTCTGGGCGGCGCTGTTGACGTATTTTGCCAGCAGGGCCCGACGCTCGTCCGGATTGGTTTCAACCCGGTCAGTGGCGCCAAACGTCGCTTCGCACAGCAGGTAATCATAGCCGGACGGTGCATCGGGGTCATGCTGCAACAGCTTGTGGTCGGGCCCGATGTCGCCGGAAAAGAACAGTCGCAACGGTTGCTGGCCATCGTCTTGTGACACTTCAACCTCAATGGAGGTGGACCCGAGCATATGCCCGGCATTCCAGAACCTGGCCCTGATATCGTCGGTGGTCTGCACCCAGGTTTCATACTCGACCGGTGAAAACTGCTCAACCGTGCGCAGTGCGTCGTCCATGGTGTAGATCGGGGTGACTTCCTTGCGGCCGCGCTGACGATTGCGCCGGTTCAGCCGTTCAACCTCGCTTTCCTGGATATTGCCGGAGTCCGGCAACATCACCGAGGACAGGTCGATGGTTGGTTCAGTGGCATGTATTTTTCCCGTAAACCCGTGCCGGACAAGCTTGGGCAACACACCGGCATGGTCGATATGGGCGTGGGTCAGCAACACGGCATCGATGCTGTCAGGTGCAAAGGGAAGCGGCTGGTAGTTCAGTTCCCGTAATGTCTTTGAGCCCTGGAACAGGCCACAGTCAATCAGCACCGATGAGTGCGGGGTTTTCAGTCTGAAACACGACCCGGTCACGGTACGTGCCGCCCCATGGAAGGAAAGTTCGATGCTCATCTGGTGGCCTCCCGGCGTTCACGGTCGCTTCCGAACTGGCAGAACAACCCTGCGGATTCGCTTTAACTCATGCTGACCTAGCCAGTGAAGCTGTTGCCATAGGTGTCGCGCAAGATGTTTTTCTGAACCTTGCCCATGGCGTTGCGCGGCAATTCATCCACGACGTAGATTCGCTTGGGCTGCTTGAAGCGGGCAATCTTGTCCGCAATGGCGGTCAGAAGTGCGCTCTCGCTGAGCGCATGCCCGTTGGACGGCACGACTACGCCGACCACACCCTCGCCAAAGTCAGGATGGCTTACACCGATAACGGCAGATTCAAGCACGCCGTCCTGTTCATCCAGCAGCAGTTCAATTTCTTTCGGGTATATGTTGTACCCGCCCGAGATGATCAGGTCTTTGGCGCGTCCGACAATGTGGACATATCCGTCCGTGTCGACCTTGCCCAGATCGCCGGTAATGAAGAAGCCGTCATCGCGGAACTCCTCACGTGTCTTTTCCGGCATTTGCCAGTACCCGGCAAACACATTGGGACCCTTGACCTCGATGACGCCGATTTCCTCGCGTCCCAGCGTCTCGCCGGTGTCCGGGTTGCAGACCCGCAGATCGACGCCCGGCAACGGGAAGCCGACGGTACCGGCACGGCGGTCCCCGTCATACGGATTGGAGGTGTTCATATTGGTTTCCGTCATGCCATAGCGTTCCAGAATGCGATGGCCGGTGCGGTTTTCGAACTCGACATGGGTTTCCGCCAGCAGGGGCGCCGAGCCGGAAACGAACAGGCGCATGTGGGCGGTCAGCTCGCGGTTGAAGCGGGCGTCGTCCAGCAGCCGGGTATAAAAGGTCGGCACGCCCATCATGGCTGTTGCGCCGGGCAGACAGTCTATCACCTGGTCAACCTTGAAGCCGGGCAGGAAGACCATCTGTCCACCGGCCACCATCAGCGTGTTGGTCGCCACGAACAGTCCGTGAGTGTGGAATATCGGCAGCGCATGCAACAACACGTCATCGCGGGTAAATTTCCACAAGTCTTTCAGCACGATGGCATTCGACAACAGATTGTCATGGGTCAGCATGGCGCCCTTGGAGCGCCCGGTGGTGCCGGACGTATAAAGGATGGCTGCCAGATCGTCCGGGCCACGCTCCACGTTGGTGAACTCCGGCGCAGCTTCAACACCTGCATCCGGCAAAGATCCGGCGCTGGTATCGGGATCTGTCCACACGCCCATGGTCTCCAGCCGGACGCCGAGTTTGGCTGTCAGCGCTTCAAACTCTGCATGGCGGGCCGGGTCGCAGACAAATATGCGCGGGCTGGCATTGTCGAGGAAATACGCCACTTCGGTGGATGTGTAGGCATTGTTCAGCGGCAGGAACACGCCACCGGCACGCACCGTCCCCAGATACAGCATCAGTGCCTCGATGGACTTCGGTACCTGCGCGGCTACCCGGTCACCGGGTTGCAAACCGCGCTCGACCAGCATGTTCGCAAACCTGCCGGATACTTCCATGACATGGCGGTAGGTGTACCAGCGGCCATCGTCCATTTGAGCAAATGCCCGCTCCGGATCGGCATTCTTCAACAGCCCATCGAACAGGTGATTAGGGTCAGGCCTAGCCATTTGCCAGCTTCCTTGTGTTCTGGGCTCCAAGCTTGGTATCCAGAAGCGAGGTCACTTCGCGCGATGCGATAACCTTGCCGTCCCGTGAATAGGCTTCGTGGTTGGCGTCGACGGACTTCAGGTCGTAGAGGTAATTGACCATCATGCCGGCAGACTTGCGCAGACCGTTTGCCGAGCGATCACCCAGCCAGTGTATCGTTCTCAGGCTGGCGCCGTTGCCCAGGTGGAACCGCGCGACAGGGTCAATCGGCCCGCCCTTGGGGCGTTGTTCCAGCAAAAGGTAGCGTGCAGCCAGCGCTTTCAGTCCGGCAACCACATCGGGCGTAGCCTCATCGGCGTTTTCCCGTGTCAGTTGGCTGGCAATCGTATAAAATGCGGCTTCTGCGCCTTTGGGACTGGCTTCTGCCTGTGCCTCGAGCCAGGCC
>CAYRLR010000011.1:0-15294 GCA_964424975.1 uncultured Anderseniella sp. | reverse complement strand
GTTCGACCATGGCGATCTGGTCTTCATCGGCAAATACTTTCAGGTCACCCGCATAGGTGAAATCAACCTGGGTCGTGAAGAATGTTGCAGACTTGATGCGCTTGTCCTTGCGGGCCGCCATGAAGCCAAGCGTCGACGCGAGCAGCGTGCCGCCAATGCAGTAGCCGATGGCATTGACCTTGCTTTCGCCGGTCTGGTTCTCAATCTGGCTGATGGCTTCCAGAATTCCCTGATGCATGTAATCGGCAAACCCCTTTGCGGCCAGCCGGGCATCCGGGTTGACCCAGGAGATGACAAATACCGTCTGGCCCTGCTCCACACACCAGCGGATGAACGACTTTTTCGGGTTGAGGTCGAGAATGTAGAATTTGTTGATCCACGGCGGCACGATAAGCAGCGGGGTCTGGTACACCTTGTCCGTCGTGGGCGCGTACTGAATGAGCTGCATCAACTCGTTCTGGTACACGACCTGGCCCGGTGAAAGAGCGATGTTTTCACCCAGCGCAAAGGCACTCATGTCGGTTTGCTTGATGCGCAGCGAGCCATGGCCGGCTTCCAGGTCGCGGGCAAGATTGTTCATGCCGTCCAGCAGGTTCTGGCCGTTTGAGGCAAGCGTCTGTTTCAGCACTTCCGGATTGGTGACCGCAAAATTGGAAGGCGACATGGCATTGGCGATCTGGTCGAAATAGAAATTTGCCCGGTGCCGTGTTGCCTCGTCGGTGTCTGCTGTGTTGGCGATGGTGTCATGTGCCCATCTGGCGGTCAGCAGGTAGGCCTGCTTGAAGAAATCAAAGACCTGGTTGCGCGACCAGTCGGGATCACTGAAGCGTTTGTCGCCTCGCGCCGGTGCTGCGACCGGATCGGGCTGTTCACCCCTCATGCGCGCAAATGAATTCTGCCACAGCTGTGAATAACCCTGCCACAGCTGGTAACTGGCTTCGGCCCAGCGCTCGGGATGCTGGGCATAGGACTGGGCAATTTCGGAAAACGTCTTCAACACCGGCTCGATGGGCTTGAACGCAGCCGCGTCGGGAGCGCCCGCGTCTTCCTGCCGATGCTCGGCCATGTTCTGGGCGATTGCGGCACCGACCTGCAGTGCCTTGGAGAGATTGTCCATCAGCTTTATGGGATCAGGCAGGATAAAGCCGGCAGAATCCTGTGGGGCTGGGCTTTTTGACATGCGTTGACCGTCCAATCCAAATTAAGCTCGAACAAGTTTACTTCATGACAGTAAAGCAAGTCTTATGCATGACAAGGGCAGGTTTTTGGCATTGTTCCGTCACCCCTGCCGACAATACAAGATGTCATTCAGCCCATGCCGGAAATCTCCGGCATACCAAGTGGTCTTCATTCTGGTGTAGCGGAGCAGCGTGAATTACTCGATTGGCCAGCCAAGGTCCCGGCAATCGGAGAGTTGTCGGCTGCTGAACCGGGACAGATCATGCTTGCGCCACCTGCCAATGGTTTTTGGCGACGTCACATTGGATACTGCCTTCGCGATATCGCCGTGTTCGGCCCGAATACCGAGTGCGTCTGTCAAGGCGCTCAATTCTGTTTGAGGATTGAGCGCAAAGGCTTCAAATTTCAGATTGTATACCCGGGATCCGAAAGCCTTCATGATGGTGCGTAATCGGCGCTCACTCCTGATCCAGTACTCCAACTGTGCTGCCTCGATGCAAGCCATAGAATCAATGTCAATGTCGAAGAACCACGACCAGTCGTGAAGTTGCTTCTGATTGTTGCTGAATGCCATATCAAGCGGGTGACGGATAAGATAAATGAAGACTGCCTCGGGCCACAATTCCAATATTGTGTCCATGAACAAGTGCGACGTTGGTTCCTTGGTGACCCAGCCATGTGCGTCCGGATGGCCTTGCAGTCCACTGGCTTCTTGCTTCCTGTAGCGCATGAGCCTTGGGTAGAACAAGACATCGGTGAGCTTCACACCGGAACACATGATGGACTGGTGCCGGTCAAGTCGGCGGCGAATCGCGGCATTCCCTGCACCTCTGCGCAGCAATACCGGATGCTTCAGCAGTGCCGCGAATGGCAGATTGTCTCTAGCATTGTTCAGGCTGTCGCCGGGATAATAGCCAAGTTGTTCAATCGCTTCGGTCACGGCTCGCGTGCCGGAACCGCCCATGCCGCCTATGAACACAATACCCCTGTTTGTTTCCATTGCCGCATTCGCCCTATAGCAACACGGGCTCGCATGAACCCGTAAAGTTGCCATAACACTTTGGAAATGAACAGGAGGCAACCCCGCGCTCTGTCACATCCTGTTCTAGATGTTCGCTCTTTGCACCATGCCGAACAGATCGCGTGGATCGTCCGGGTCAGCGATCATGTCCAGTTCGTCAAAATGCCCGGTGCTTTCGAGCTGGTCGTAGACATAACGCAGTGCGGAAAAATCCTCTGTGGCGAAGCCGACGCTGTCAAACAGGGTGATCTGGTCACCTGACGTGCGTCCGCTGGTTTTACCGGTAATCACCTGCCACAGTTCGGTCACCGGGTGGTCTGCATCCAGTTGCTGGATCTCGCCCTCAATGCGGGTTTGCGGCGGGTATTCCACAAATATGCTGGAGCGCAGCAGGATATCCCTGTGCAGTTCCGTCTTGCCGGGGCAATCGCCGCCGATGGCATTGATGTGAACGCCGGAGCCGACCATGTTGTCGGTCAGGATAGTGGCCAACTGCTTGTCCGCGGTACAGGTAGTGATGATTTCTGCACCGGTCATGGCATCTTCGGCTGATGTACAGGCAACCACCTTGAGGCCGGTACCGGCCAGGTTGCGAACAGCCTTTTGTGTCGCAGTGTTATCAATGTCATAGAGGCGCACGGTTTCAATGCCCACAATTCCCTGCATGGCCAGGGCCTGGAACTCGCATTGTGCCCCATTGCCGATCATCGCCATTGTCCTGGCATTCTTCGGGGCCAGGTGCTTGGCGGCAACCGCTGACGTGGCCGCGGTGCGAAGCGCGGTCAGAATCGTCATTTCCGACAACAGGATCGGATAGCCATTGTCCACTCTCGCCAGCACGCCAAACGCGGTCACGGTCTGGAAGCCGCGCGCCATGTTGGCAGGATGGCCGTTGACATACTTGAACCCGTAGGTCTCGCCGTCGCTGGTCGGCATCAGTTCGATGACGCCTTCGTGCGAATGTGCTGCAACGCGCGGTGTCTTGTCGAACTTGTCCCAGCGTACAAAATCGGCTTCGATATAGTCGGCCATTTGCGCAATCATTTTTGCAGCACCGATGGTGTTGACGATGCGCATCATGTTTTCAACGCTGACAAACGGCACGAAAGCAAGCTTGGAGGGGGCTGGCGGAAGTTTGGTCATGGTGTTGGTCTTTCTATCAGTGGGCAGTATGAATGCCGGTCAGCATGAACTTGGTGTGACGTCCGGTTGGCGGTGCCTGTCCGTTGACGGTCAGTAGCTCCTGGTCGGACGATCGAGCACCTTGCGGCCGAGAAGGCTGGCGCACAGGTCGACCATCAGCTTGGCGGTGCGACCGCGATCATCAAGGAAGGGGTTGAGTTCAACCAGGTCGAGTGACGTGACCATGCCGCTGTCGCACAGCATTTCCATGATCAGGTGGGCCTCGCGGAACGTCGCTCCACCGGGCACCGTGGTGCCGACTGCCGGTGCTATGTTGGGTTCCAGGAAGTCCACATCAAGGCTGACATGCAGCGCGCCATCGGCTGCTTTGACTTTCTCCAGAAACGCCCGCAAAGGGTTGGCCACACCGTGTTCATCGATTGCCCGCATGTCGTAAACCTGGATGTCGCTTTGTGCCAGCAGCGCCTTTTCCGCCTGGTCTACCGAGCGCAGGCCCATCATGCAGACATTGGCGGGTGTCACCTTGGCGGTCAGTTCCGGATAGCTGTCTTCAAATCCGCTGTGTCCGGTCAGATAGGCCATCGGCGTGCCGTGCAGGTTGCCGCTTTGGGTTGTTTCCAGGGAGTGAAAGTCGGGATGTGCATCGAGCCACAGCACGAATTGTTCGCGGCCTTCCTGGCGCGCAGCCTTGGTAACACCCGACACCGAGCCGATCGACAAGGAGTGGTCACCGCCCAGAAAGATGGGAAAGTCGGACCGTTCGATGGCCGCATTGGCGACCTCGTTCAAGGCCAGTGCCCAACCGACAGTTTCATTGAGGTGATGCACCGCCTGGTTGCCGGGACGGGGCCGCTCGACCGCGTGCGGTGAAACATTGCCGTGATCGACAACCTGGTGACCCAGCGCCTGCAAGGTGGATACGATACCGGCGGTCCGGAATGCGTCCGGCCCCATCAGGCAGCCAAGCTGACTTGTGCCGGATTGCACCGGTGCACCGACAAGATAACAATTGAGCGACATTGCAGTTTTCCTTTTTTGCATGCCTCCAGTTTCGGATATCCTCCAATGATCAGATAGTTGAAAAATGGCGCAAATTATGTATAATATTTTACATTATGATAGGTTAATAATACAAAGTGATTGGTGCAATGGTCGATCTTTCAACCACCGACAGGCGTCTGCTCTATGCGCTCAAACAGGATGGACGCGCGTCGGTTACGACGCTGGCTGGTCTGCTGCGGGTATCGCGCGCCACCGTACAGAGCCACATGGAGCGACTGACAGGTGCCGGCGTCATCCAGCGCTTTACCATCGATGTGGATGCCTCGGCAGAAGTGGAAGTGGTCCGGGCCGTGATGATGATCGAGCTTGAGGGTACGCTGGCCAGATCGGTCACCAGTTCCCTGCAACGCCTGGCCGAAATTGTCTCGCTGCACACGACCAACGGCACCTGGGACCTGGTCGCACACATAGAAACATCCAGCCTGCCGGAGTTTGACCGGGTACTGCGCGAGGTGCGCGAAATCAAGGGCGTGATGAACAGCGAAACCAGCATTCTGCTGAACAAGGCGACCGCCTGAGATGCGTCCTCTGTCACTTCAGCAGCAGCCCGCCGTCAACCACCAGGTCTGTGCCGGTAATATAGGACGCCCCGTCAGACAGCAGGAAAACTGCGGCTGTTGCAAGTTCCCGGGTCGTACCGATGCGCCCGAGCGGCACGAAGCCTGCTGCATCGGCCAGCTTGTCAGGTGTGTCCCAACGCGCCTGCAAAGGCGTTTGCGTCAGGCCTGGATAGATGGCGTTCGAGCGGATATTGTCGGCGGCGAGCTGCATGGCCAGCGAACGTGATAGCGCGCCGACACCGGCTTTCGCAGTCGAATACGCATCTTGCGGCAGCGGATCACCGCGCAGGCACTGGGTGGTGGAGAAATGCACCATCGCACCACCTTTTGACTTGCGCATGTGCGGGACGCAGGCCCGGGCGGTGTACACCATCGATTTCAGGTTTATATCGAAGACCTGGTCCCATACGTCCATATCCATATCGAGCAGGGACGCATCACGGTCAAACCACAAGACGCCGGCGACATTGGCAAGATAGTCAATCCGTCCAAACCGCTCGGCACCGGCAGCGATCGTGGCATTGACGAAATCAGGCTCGGTCAGGTCGCCGCGCGCATACAGCCGCCGGTCGGGTGCGCCACCGAGGTCGTGGGGCTCCGGTTTTTTGTCGATCATGATCACTGACCCGCCGGATTCCAGGATCAGGTTTGCGATCTGTTGCCCCATGCCGCCGCCCGCGCCAGTCACGACCGCAACACGATTCGTATAATCAAATGTAATCATCTGCTCAGCGTATTCTCAAATTGTGGCTCGGTGCAATTGTTCCGATTCTGCTGCATACCATCCATGCTGCTTTCCGCAACTGTTGACCGTCACGTCTCCACTGCTTGAAAACCCTCGCCAAACAGCGCATAGAGGGCGCAAATTCACATGACTTTCCACAATTGATGCGAGCTTGATCACGCGATGAGTGACCCTTTGCGAATTGGTATTGCCGGACTGGGCACTGTCGGAACCGGCGTGCTGGATGCGTTTGCCCGCCATGGCGAGCTGTTGGCTGCGCGTTGCGGGCGTTCCGTGAAGGTGACTGCCGTGAGTGCGCGGACCAGGTCAAAGGCGCGCGGGCACCATGATATCTCCGGTTTCGCCTGGTACGATGATGCTGCCGATATGGCAGCCAATGGCGATATCGATGTCCTGGTGGAGTTGATCGGTGGCGAAGAAGGTGCCGCACGCGCCTGTGTGGAAGCGGCCCTGAAAGCAGGTCGCCACGTGGTCACCGCCAACAAGGCACTGCTGGCGCATCATGGTGTTGGCCTGGCCAGGCTGGCAGAAGCCGGCAATGTGGCGCTGAACTATGAAGCCGCCATTGCCGGTGCCATTCCGGTTGTGAAGACGGTGCGCGAAAATCTGGCAGGCAATTCGGTGACGCGCCTGTTCGGCATTCTGAACGGCACCTGCAATTTCATCCTCACCAAGATGGAGCATGAGGGCCGCGACTTCGATGAAGTGCTGAAAGAAGCACAGGATCTCGGTTATGCCGAGGCGGATCCGACCTTCGACATTGGCGGCTTCGACACGGCCCACAAGCTGGCCATCCTGACATCGCTGGCGTTCGGCACCGAGGTGGCCCTCGACGACATGTACATCGAAGGCATCGAGGACATCACACTGGCCGATATTCGCAATGCGCATTCACTGGGCTACAAGTTCAAGCTGCTCGGTGTGGCAAACCGCACCGAAGACGGGATTGAACAGCGCGTTCACCCCGCCCTGGTGCCACTGGGGTCACCCATTGCCGACGTCAACGATACCTTCAATGCCGTCGTGCTGGAAGGCGATTTTGCCGACACGCTGTTTCTTGAAGGCCGCGGCGCGGGCGGTCATCCGACGGCATCGTCTGTCATGGCCGACATATGCGATATCGCACGCGGTACGGTTCTGCCGGTGTTTGGCGTACCGGCAACCCGGCTCATGCCGTTCAAACGCGCTGCCATGCGCGCCCATGAGGGAGGCTATTATGTCGCCTTGGACATGTTCGACCGGCCAGGCGAGTTGGCCGGGGTAGCAAAAGCCTTCGCAGACGAAGGCATCTCGATTGAAAGTGTCATCCAGCGTGGTCCCGCAATCAGCCGGTCAAAGGCTGGAGCGGATATTGCGCCATTTGTGTTGATAACCCACGACACGCTGGAAAGTGCCATGCGGGCTGCACTGGACAAGATCGCAGCTGCCAAGCATGTTGCAACACATCCACGCATGGTGAGGATTGAACGACTGTGACACAGACCGGAACAAGAAGCGAAGATGAAGACATGCTGAACCGTATGCTGACCATTGAGATTGCCCGCGTGACAGAGGCCGCTGCGATAGCCGCTGCGACAATGCGCGGCCGCGGCGATGAAAAGCAGGCTGACCAGCTTGCCGTCGACGCCATGCGCACCGCGTTGAACGACATCGACATGGACGGCAAGGTGGTGATCGGCGAAGGCGAACGCGACGAAGCGCCAATGCTGTATATCGGTGAAAAGGTCGGCACCGGCAAAGGCCCGAGGATCGACATTGCGCTGGACCCGCTGGAAGGCACGACATTGTGCGCCAAGGCCATGCCGGATTCACTGGCGGTTATTGCCATGGCGGTCGGTGGCAGCCTGCTGCACGCACCCGACAGCTATATGAGCAAGATCGCCATAGGGCCCGGTTACCCGGCCGGCACCATCGATCTGGATGCATCGCCGGAAGACAATCTGAATGCACTGGCCAAGGCCAAGGGCGTTGCGGCCAACCAGCTGACCGCCTGCATTCTGGACCGCCCGCGCCATGCGGAGCTGATTGCGGCCGTGCGGGCAACGGGTGCCGGCGTGCGCCTGATCAGCGACGGCGACATTGCCGGTGTGATCCACACCACCGACCCGGACAATACCGGGATTGATATCTATATGGGCGTCGGCGGTGCACCGGAAGGCGTGCTGGCTGCAGCAGCGCTGCGCTGCATTGGCGGTCAGATGCAGGGTCGCCTGGTGTTCCACAAGGCCACCGATCGTGCGCGCGCCTTGGAAATGGGCGTCAAGGACCCGGATGCAAAGTTCGACATGAACGAAATGGCATCGGGCGATGTGATGTTTGCCGCCTCGGGTGTTACTGATGGCTCCATGCTGGCCGGCGTCAAGTTCGGCAAGTCTCACATTACCACGGAGACCGTGGTGATGCGCTCTGCCACCGGCACCGTGCGCTGGATCAAGAACCGCCGCAAGGTGGCCTGACCTGAATGGGCCTTGCGCCTGAACACCCCAAGGCCTTTCTGGGCGTTGAGCGCTCCATCACCGGCAGGCGGTGGATTGCGCGCCTGCAGACAGATCGCATGGCACAGGCCATCGCCCAGGCGGCTGACGTCAGCGATATCATGGGCCGCATACTGGCCGCCCGCGGCGTCCTGCCTGAAACCGCCAACAGTTTTCTGGAACCGACGCTGCGCGAACTGATGCCGCCCGCAGCGCAGATGATGGATGTCGATGCCGGCGCTCACCGGCTGGCCGATGCCGTCATGGCCGGTGAAGCCATCGGTCTGATCGGCGATTATGATGTCGATGGCATGACATCTTCAGCGCTGATGGTGGGGTTTCTGACAGCAGCAGGCGTGCCGCCACGCGTGCATATCCCGCATCGTGTCGATGAGGGCTACGGCCCGTCCGTGGCTGCCGTGGAAGATCACAAGGCGGCAGGTGTCGAGTTGCTGATCACGCTGGATTGCGGGGTCATGGCGCATGATCCGCTGCTGAAGGCGCAGGAGCTTGGCATGGATACGGTGATCGTCGATCACCATCAGGCAGGTCACGAGTTGCCGCGCGCCCACGCGGTGATCAATCCCAACCGGCTGGACGACACATCGGGCCAGGGTGCCTTGTGCGCAGCCGGTGTGGTGATGGTGCTGATCGGCGCAACCTCCAGACAGCTGCGCGCGCGCGGCTGGTGGACGGATGCCAGGCCGGAGCCTGACCTGATGGCGATGATGGACCTGGTGGCGCTCGCCACGGTGTGCGATGTGGTGCCGCTGGTCGGGCTGAACCGGGCCTATGTGCGCCAGGGGTTGAAGATCATGGCCAGGCGCGAGCGCACAGGACTTGCCGCCCTTGCCGATGTGGCTCGCCTGTCGCGCCGTCCTGACGCTCATTCGCTGGGCTTTGTGCTGGGCCCGAGGCTGAACGCGGCGGGGCGCATCGGCTCTGCCATGGACGGTCTTGCGCTGCTGACCAGTCACGACAAGGGCCATGCCATGCAACTGGCCCAGTCGCTGGAAGAGATGAACAAGAAACGCCAGGCGATCGAGCTTGCCACAGTGGACCGCGCCATCGAACAGGCCGAGGCCATGATGGGCAAGGAGGCGAAGCTGCCGGTGCTGGTGGTCGCTGGCGTGGGCTGGCACCCCGGCGTGCTCGGACTGGTTGCCTCACGTCTGAAGGATCGCTTTGACAGGCCTGCCTTTGCCATCGGCCTGCCGAAGGATGGCTCGGCAGCCGCCGGCTCGGCGCGTTCCATCGCCGGTGTCAATCTCGGGGCAGCCGTGCAGGCGGCCGTAGCAGCCGGTATTGCGAGCAAGGGTGGCGGTCATGCCATGGCAGCCGGTATCACGCTTGAGCAGGCCCGCCTGGGCGACCTGAGGGCCTTTCTCGAAGAACAACTGGTTGGCGAAGTCGAAGCGGTTGCCAGTGTCGACAATCTGACCATAGACGCAGCCATTGCGGCATCCGGGGCCTCGACCCGCTTCATTGAAGATCTGGACAGGGCAGGGCCGTTTGGCCAGGGCAATCCGTCGCCGGTATTTGCGCTACCGTCGCACAAGGTGGTCTATGCAGCGCGTGCCGGCGCTGATCATGTGCGCTGTACGCTGGTGCAGTCTGACGGCACCCGGCTCAAGGCCATCGCCTTCAGGGCGATGGGCACCGAGCTTGGCGAAGTGCTGCTGTCAGAACGCCAGATGCCGCTGCACCTGGCCGGGAGACTGGCCATCAATGACTGGGGTGGCAAGCGCGAAGGCCAGCTGTTCATCGACGACGCAGCCGAAGTGCCCGGCCGGTAGATGGAGTCGGGAAAATTCAGATTTTTTCGGTTTTTTCGTATGAGTGCTTGCCAGCAGGCGCGAAGCTAGATATACGGACGCCCGGTGGTGCGCGCCCTTCGTCTATCGGTTAGGACACTAGCCTTTCACGCTGGAGAGAGGGGTTCGATTCCCCTAGGGCGTACCACCGCCTTTTCCCTTTTCAGGAAGTGACTATGCCTGACGCCTGGGCATCATGCGGGTCAGCACGTCATCGCGCCGGGCGAAATGATGCCAGATGGCGGCGATCACGTGAATGGCCAGCAAGGGCAGCCACAAATGGCTGCTCAGTTCATGGATGTCTTCTGCCTCCCCCGGCACAAGCCATGCCGGCAGGGCTGGGAGCGGCACAACGCCAAACAGCGCCCCTTGACCGCGAAACTCTGCTGCATGAGCGGCCAGCCCCGATAGCGGGATCAGTATCATCAACACGTAGAACAATAGCTTGATGCCGCTGGCGGCCGATTTTTCCCATGACTTCATGTTTGCGGGATAGGCAGGCGCGGCATGGCTCAGCCGCCAGTAGATTCGAAACGCGGTGACCGCGAGCAGAGCCAGGCCAATTGACACATGAACCCCATATCCGGTTGCCTCTACAATCCGGTGCGAGGTGTTTTCCGCCACCAGGTAGCCGCCGATCAGCAGGCCGGCGGCTGTCCAGTGCAGCCATTTCGATACGGCATCATAGCTTTGCGGACGATTCGACATCTTGCGGGCTCCTGAATGGTCTGTCTTCAGTGACGGTCAAGGCAGCCGCAATCCGTCGCGGTTAAGCTACCACTTGCCGATATTTTCCATGGATTTCCATGGTTCCTGAACCGGCAGGTTATCGCCTTTTTGCAACAATTCGATGGAAATGTTGTCAGGCGTGCGGATGAACGCCATGCGGCCTTCGCGCGGCGGCCGGTTTATGGTCACGCCCTTGTCCATCAGCATCTGGCAGTAGTCATAGATATTGTCGACTTCATAGGCCAGGTGACCGAAATTGCGGCCCTCATCATAGTCTTCCGGGTCCCAGTTATAGGTCAGCTCAACCGGGCAGTCGGGCGACTCATCCGGTGCCACGAACACAAGGGTAAAGCGGCCCTGTTCGCTCTCATAGCGCCGTGTCTCGGTAAAGCCGAGTATGTCGCAGAAGAATTTCACCGATGCATCAATATCTGTGACGCGTACCATTGTGTGCAGATATTTCATGTGTGATCCTCTTGAAGTATGTCGGACTGGACTGATTATTGATGATGAACGATTTGAACGGCAAACGGGCGGCACTTGCAAGGCTTGTGGGCCAGGCAAACCGCATCGTGGTCTTTTCCGGTGCCGGTATTTCGACGGAATGCGGTATTCCCGACTTTCGCTCGCCCGGCGGTATATGGTCGAGATATCGCCCGCTGGATTTCAAGACCTTCATGTCATCGCCGGAAGCCCGGCGTGAAGGCCTGTCGCGTTTCCTGAAAATTCGCGACGAAGTAGGACCGGTCGAACCGGGCAGGGGCCATGTGGCGGCCGCGCGCTGGCATCGTGCCGGTAAACTGGCCGGCGTCATAACCCAGAACATTGACGGTCTGCATCAGCGCGCCGGCGTGCCGGTGTCAAAAACCATCGAACTGCATGGCAATGGAACCTATGCGCACTGTCTTGAGTGCGGCAAACGCCATGAGCTTGACTGGATCGCCCAACAGCTGGAATCCCACGCGGGCGCGCCGGAATGTGTCGATTGCGCCGGCATTGTCAAGACCGCCACGATTTCGTTTGGTCAGTCCATGCCCGTAGACGCCATGCGCCGGGCCGGCGAGATGACCAGGGACAGTGATCTTTTTCTCGCGGTGGGCTCGTCCTTGCTGGTGGAACCTGCCGCCAGCTTCCCGGCACTTGCCGCACAGCTCGGCGTTCTGCTGGTGATCATCAACGGCGAGCCAACTCCGGCTGATGGACTGGCTGAGTTGGTCATCCATGACGACATTGGTGATGTGCTGCAGGAGATTTGACCGACATCTGGATCCTCGGGACAGGCCCGAGGACGACAGAATACGTACAAATCGTCGTCCTTGGGCTTGTCCCAAGGATCCACAAATCACCCAGCCTCAATCTGTGACTGCCAGTGTTTCCAGCTCGTCGCCATAGTCGGTGATGGCCTGCCTGCCATTGGGGCTCAGCTCATATATGCCGGTCTGCACCCGGTCAAACCAGCCATAGTGATTGGCCGACATGATCTGGCGGGCGTTGGCAACGCCGCAGGCCCTGGCTACATGGGCAGCCTTGCTGGCGCCATTTTGATGCAGCCTACCGGCACACCGCAGGGCGTCCTGCCGGTAGGCGGTCATCAGTGTCTTGCGGTTCGTTCCACCGGTGTTCGGATCACCGACACGGGTTGCAAACTCCTTGAGCAGCCTGGTCTTCTTGCGTTTCGACTGGCGCGGTTTGTAGGGTGCCGGATCAAGGTGAATTTCAGCCAGCCCGTCCTTCAGCCGCACGGTGATGAGCCCCAGCCCCAGCCTGCGGCACAGGGTCTTGTTGTTCTTCAGGGATTTCCGAAAACCGCGACCGGAGCCGCGCGGCACACACACATAGACGGTGTCGCACAGGCTCAGCCGGTCAATAGCCTGGTGGAACAGGGCCAGCGAAAAGCCGGTTTTCAACTCGACAATCACAGGCTCTTCATCGCCACGGCAGGCGACCACGTCGGCTGCACCCACCTCGCCCTTGACCTCATAGCCCTGGCCTTCCAGCAGGGCTTTGACGGGCGCATAAAGCTCGGTTTCGCGTAAAGGTGAGGCAACCATATGATTTTTCTATCTGATTCATCGCGCCTGGTGTGATGTTTAATTCCGCGCACGCTGTCAGCCTATTTCCCGGTCGAACAGCTTGTCCGCCTTCGGCGGGCCGTTCTCCGTGCCTGGATAGACTTCCAGTCTCGGTACTCTATGCCTCGGGGGACTGTGTCTTACCTGTCGTAGTGAAATCTGCAACCGGGTGCGATGTGACGTTGGGCTGCTCAGGGGCGTAAAGTCGCCTTGATTGCCACGTCCCGGATCCCGCGGCGATTTCCCGGAAAAATCAGCATTCCCATTCCATTTGTATGCGCAGTCTTGAGCTCGCGGCGCAGGCTTGGCGGGGTTGATTCTTTTCATTTTGCGCAATTTTCTCACGCTGGGCCGGCTGGCCGGTCGCTCAACAGGTGACGCGTAGCCGGGTTGCACACAGGTTTGCCTGAATAATATTTTGCGGCCGTGAAACCAGCGGATTCTTGGTGTTTTCACAAAAACGCCTCTTTTCAAGTGGTTACCTCCACGTCAGGGCAACCGGTCATTGCGGTGTCTGCAGGAGTGGCGGTCAACTTTTTGTATGTGGGCAGTTTTCACCATGTGATGGCTGTACAAATCACCGGTGTTTCATCATCATTTGGGACGGGGCAACTGTATGCGGCGGTTTGAGTAAGGTTAGGAGCAGGTACTATGACTGGTGATGGCGGGCCAGTTGACGATGGGGCAGAAGTAAAAAACAATTCACCGGCAGAGACCGGACAAGTACGCCAGTCGTCACTTTCAGAGCTGGAATCAAATGTTGAGATTTTCGAGGTAACGGGCTTCGTCAAATGGTTTGACGTGGCGCGCGGCTATGGGTTCATTATTCCCGATAGCGGTATCCCGGATGTGTTGCTGCATCTGAGCTGCCTCAAGCGGGACGGTTTCGACGCGCCGCTGGAAGGCACTCGCGTGGTGTGCGAAGCCGTACAGCGTCAAAAGGGCATCCAGTGCCTGCGTGTTCTCGACGTGGATACGTCTACGGCGATCCATCCGGTTGAGCGCGTAGCGCGCACTCACCAGCACGTGGAGGCCGGCAATGACTGGACGCGTGTAAAGGTCAAATGGTTCAATCGCACGCGCGGCTTCGGGTTTGCCAGCGAAGGCGACGGCCATCCCGACATCTTCATCCACATGGAGGTTTTGCGCAAAACCGCGATCACCGAAATCGAACCGGACCAGTGGATCTATGTCCGGTTTGGTGATGGTGCCAAGGGAAAGATGGCTGCCGAAGTTCGTCTCACTCTTGATGACGACCGGTTGCCGGGCACAAATTGATCTCCCGTCAGGGCAGAGCGGCGCGGCACACCATGCCGGGTCTGGCAATGGCGATGATCTCGCTGTTGCTTGTCGCTGCCTTCGCGGGACAATCTCAAGCATCTGGAGACGAGCTTCGCCTGCCGGTCGAGCAGGTCATCGTCAGCACGGCTCAAGGTGACATTGCGTTTGCCACGGAAATGGCCACCAACGACGATACGCGCTCGCGCGGATTGATGTTTCGCCGGTCCATGGGAGCGCGCGAGGCCATGCTGTTTCACTGGCACAGCCCGCACGTGGTCACCATGTGGATGCGCAATACCTATATCCCGCTCGACATGCTGTTTGTCACTGCCGACGGCACGGTCGTGCATGTCGAGGCTGACACCGTTCCGCAGTCTCTCGAGGTGCTCAGTGCGGGCCGCGAAGTGTCTGCGGTGCTGGAGATTGTGGGTGGTATGGCGGCAAAACTCGGCATCAGGCCGGGCAGCCGGCTGAAGCATCGATTTTTTAATGGCCCTTAGGCGCTTATCCTCTTGCCGAGCAGGTGTGTTTTCCTGTAACCACCCTTTCACCAGTCAGGAATGGTTAGTCCGGCAACGGCATTCGGAGCGTAGCGCAGCCTGGTAGCGCATCCTGGTAGCGCATCTGGTTTGGGACCAGAGTTCCGGCCGCAAATTTCCTGAATATTATCAATCATTTGGATGTTGACCCCACGGCTTTGGTGGGACTTTTGGTGGGACTCGGCGCATCCATGGCGTTTCGCAGGTCGTCCATGGTCACGTGCGCGTACCGCATGGTCGTCGTGATGTCTTCGTGTCGGAGCAGATCCTTGACCAGCCTTATGTCCATGCCGTTGCGCAACGACCTGGTTGCGCATGTGTGGCGAAGGTCATGGAACTTCAGGTCGACGATGCCGGACTTTGCCCGGCACCGGCGCCATGCTGATTTCACGCCCGAATAGGTCGCACCGAAGACCGTCTCCGACGTTCTCGGCAGGGTCCAGAGCAGGCCTCGCAGCAAGTTTGACAGTGGTATGAACGCTGGCTTGTCGCCCTTTCCCCGGACTGAAATAGTGTTTTCGTGCCAGTCGATGTCCCGCCACCGCAGGCTGACGGCCTCGTCCAGCCGGAAACCTGACAGCACGACAAACTCTATGACCGGGATATAGCGCGGGGTGATATTGGCCATGACCAGATCCTCTTCACTGGCTGACATTTCTCTTATTCGGATCCGGG
>CAYRLR010000010.1:0-16748 GCA_964424975.1 uncultured Anderseniella sp. | reverse complement strand
TGCGGCAAGACAATCCGGCCGCTCAAGTGGTGCAGTATTCCACCGGCGTTCTCACTTCCAGTTCCGGCACGTTCCTGACCATGCCGGGATAGCTGTCGAGAAACCGCTGCGGATCAGGCCCGAGCATCGCGATCGGCGACTGTTTCAGTTCGCTCGCGTGCCATTGCTTCAGTTCTTCATGGTAACCGGTCTGACCCAACACGACGCGGGTCCGGGTCATGGCCTCGGCGAACACCTCGTCATTGGACTTCATTTTCCTCAGGCGGTCCGCGATTTCCTTGTCATAGGCCTCGACAATGCTGGCCACGTTTGCAGGCGAAGTCCGGTCATGCTCGGGAAACAATACATCGAGACCGACGACGACGGCACCGGCCTGACCGACCTTGTCAATGATCCTGGCCAGCAGCGAGCGCGGCCACGGCCATTGCCCCAGTTCATCAAGGCTCTTCTCATCGATATCGACGATGAGGACCTGCTGTGGCGTCGGCTTGGGATCCAGAGCAAGCTGGTACAGGTCGAACGTCTTGAGGCGCAGGGTTTCCAGCGGTGCCGGATCAACAACACGCAAGCCCACCATCGCCAACAGCAGTATCAATGCCAGCAATCGACTGACATTCGTCCTGTTCAGAGATTTTAACAGAACCGCCTCCCAACCTGAAATGCCCCAGCATTTTCGAATCGCAATACTGGTCTAGTTAACAGGCTTTGGGAATACCCCCGGGCAATGAAAGCAGGACATATACACCCAATTGTTGAGCGCGCCGAAACGGGATGAAGTGAGGATGGTGTTCTATCGGGCAAAGATTGGGAATGAAGATTGGTTGCCGGATTGGTGCGGTCGAGAAGACTCGAACTTCCACGGGTGTTACCCCACAGCGACCTCAACGCTGCGCGTCTACCAATTCCGCCACGACCGCAAATCGTAAATGCCTGGTAGGCTGGTTGCAGCGTGTAACAGTGCCGACCGGCCAAATCAAGCCCTCAAAACACGGTCATTGGAAGTACCCGGCATTTGTCGTAAACACTCGCCCATGAACACAAGCCGTGACACTCTCGCAATCCATAACAGCAAGCTTGCCGATGGCGCGCCCGTTGAATGGCGGGTGGAGCCCGGACTGGTTGATTACGAGCCCGCGGTGGCCTTCATGGAAGCGCGCGTGGCAGCCATTGCGGCAGGCGATGCGCCGGAACTGGTGTGGCTGGTGGAACACGCTGCCCTGTACACCGCAGGCACCTCGGCGGAAGCCTCGGACCTGGTGGATGGTAACCGGTTCCCGGTACACAAGACCGGTCGTGGCGGGCAATACACCTATCACGGGCCGGGCCAACGGGTGGCCTATGTCATGCTGAACCTGACCAGGCGCGGTCAGGATGTGCGCCGCTTCGTGGCTCAGCTGGAAGACTGGCTGATCAGGACCCTTGACACATTCAATGTAAAAGGCGAACGGCGCGAAGATCGTGTCGGGGTGTGGGTACGCAGGCCCGACAAAGGCGCCAACGTGGAAGACAAGATTGCAGCCATCGGCATCCGGGTGCGCAAGTGGGTGACCTATCACGGCATCAGCCTCAACGTTGACCCGGAACTGGAGCATTTTTCCGGTATCGTACCGTGCGGCGTGACCCGGCACGGCGTCACCAGCCTCGTCGACCTGGGTCTGCCGGTTGACATGAATGACGCCGACCTTGCGTTGAAGGCGCAGTTTGAACGGGTGTTCGGTCCTATTCGAACTCCATGATCACCGCGTCCACAGCCAGGTTGGCACCGGCTTCAGCGTGAATGATCTGCACCGTGCCGTCTCGCTCGGCGCGCAGAATGTTCTCCATCTTCATGGCTTCCACGACAGCCAGCTTTTCACCCACCTTGACAACCTGGCCCTGTGTGACATCGATCGACACCACCAGTCCGGGCATGGGACACAGCAGTTTCTTCGAGGTATCAGGCGGCAGTTTGACCGGCATGAGCTTCACCAGTTCAGCCTCACGAGCGGTATAGACATGGGCATTGGTTTCCGAACCCGCATGAGACAAGCGGAATCCGTTCATCTGGGGCCGCACCTGCACCGAGATGGCGTGGCCGTTGATCCGCCCCCGCCACACCGGCTCGCCGGGTGACCACTGGCTTTCGACTGCGGCTTCCTTTCCGGCCACACTGAGCCGGAAAAGCTTGCCTTCACAGCCGAGTATCTCGCCATCCAGCCAATCGTCGCCAATCTTGACGCTGCGCAGGGCGGAAAACTTCACCGGTCGCCCGCCCATCTGCCCGGAAATCCCGCGCTTGCGCTGGTTCAATACATGGTCGCAGACAACCGCCACGGTAGCGATGTTGAACATCACGTCTGCGGTCAGGTCCGCACCTGCAAAACCATCTGGAAACTCGTCGGTGATGAAGCTCGTCGACAGGTCGCCGGACTGCCAGCGCGGATGCGCCATGATGGCTGATACAAACGGGATATTGTGCTGAATGCCGTCCACGTAGAACCCGTCCAGCGCGCGTGACATCGCCGAAATGGCCGTGCTTCGATCCGGTGCGTGGGTACACAGCTTGGCAATCATCGGATCGTAGAAAATCGAAATCTCGCCACCTTCATACACACCCGTGTCATTGCGCACCGTGACGCCGGTGTCTTCATCATGGCTTTCTTCCGGCGGGCGGTACTTGGTCAACCGTCCGGTTGACGGCAAAAACCCCCTGTAGGGATCTTCGGCATAGACCCGGCTCTCAACGGCCCAGCCGCTGAGCTTCACGTCGTCCTGGGTGATCGCCAGTTTCTCGCCATAGGCAGACCGGATCATCTGTTCGACAAGGTCGATGCCGGTGATCAGTTCGGTTACCGGATGTTCCACCTGCAGCCGCGTATTCATCTCCAGGAAATAGAACGATTTGTCCTGCCCGGAGACGAATTCGACGGTTCCTGCCGTGTCATAGTCGACTGCCTTGGCCAGCGCGACCGCCTGGGCGCCCATCTCGGCACGGGTCTTGTCATCCAGCAATGGCGACGGCGCTTCTTCGATAACCTTCTGATTGCGGCGCTGGATCGAACATTCGCGCTCGCCGAGGTGAATGACATTGCCGTGCTTGTCGCCCATCACCTGAATTTCGATGTGGCGCGGATTGACGATGAATTTCTCGATGAATACGCGATCGTCACCAAATGATGACTTGGCCTCTGACTTGGCCGAGTTGAAGCCTTCCTCCACTTCACCGGCAGAGTGCGCGATACGCATGCCCTTGCCGCCACCGCCGGCAGACGCCTTGATCATCACCGGATAACCGATGTCATCGGAAATCCTGACGGCTTCGACGGCATCATGGATTTCACCCAGGTAACCCGGCACCGTATTGACGTTGGCGGCATTGGCGAATTTCTTGGATTCGATCTTGTCGCCCATGGCTTCGATGGCCCGGGGGTTGGGGCCGATGAAGACGATACCTGCGTCTTTCAGCGCATGGGCAAATTTCGCATTTTCGGACAGGAAACCATAACCGGGATGAACGGCTTCGGCACCGGTCTGTTTGCAGGCCGCAATAATCTTCTCAATGACCAGGTAACTTTCCGACGCTGCGGGCGGGCCGATATGCACAGCCTCATCGGCCATGTCGACGTGCATGGCGCGCGCATCGGCGTCGGAATAAACCGCCACCGTGGCAATTCCCATGGACTTTGCGGTTTTCATGACCCGGCAGGCGATTTCGCCCCGGTTTGCGATCAGTATCTTCTTGAACATCTCGTCCCCTACGCAGATTTTCGCGCACCATAAAGCCGCTGTGGCCGACTGTTCTAGCGGCGAATGACCGCGCGGTAAACCAGGACTTGTTGACAACATCGTCGCCTGGCAACAATCAGTGCAGGCCGCAAATCCGGCCTCTTCAAAGTATCATGTCTTCCAGTGCCTTGGGATGATCGGTGATCTGCTCATAGCCATCGTGCGTCACGATGAAACTGTCACCGACCTGGGCGCGAAAAGATTTCGCCACGCTGACGGACCCGTCCACCGCGAGCACCATGCCAGGTTGCAGAACCGTCTTGTCGCCAAACACCAGTTCCGGTTTTTCCAGAAAACTGTAACCGGTCGCGCGTCCACAGCGAAACGGATAGTCGTAACCGGCCTCCTGGATCACCTCGGCATAGGCTGCATGAACCGATTCAGCGGTAACCCCGGGGCGCAGGGCGGCAAGAGCAGCCGTCTGGCTGGCAACGGCCACCTCGTATACTTTGGCCTGCGTGCTGTCGGCCATTTCGCCAATCCAGAAGGTACGGTCAAAACCAAGCTTGAAGCGATGGAAATTCGTCATGCCGCAAAAGCACAGGAATACCGGGTCGCCATGCTTCATGATGCGGGTCGAAGCGCGATGATGCGGTTTGGTAATGTTGCGGCCCGACGCCATGATCTGCAGAAAATGCGTGTTGGGCGACATGGCCTTGTCATCATAGTGTGCCGCCAGCAGTTGCGCCGCCTTGCGGGTGCCGGCTGCCGAAGTCGCCAATGCCACTTCAAACTCCGGCACATCGGCTCCGATTGCGGCGCGGCCTGCATCCATCATGGCCATGGCCACCTGGCCGGCATGGCGCGCCAGTTGCAATTCATCGGTTGATTTTATCATGCGCAGGCCGGCGATCACCGGCATCACGTCAACAATCCGGTCCGGTTCGACAATACTGTCCAGGTAGATGCGTACCACGGCAGGCATCAGGTTGGGCTCAATCCCTATGCGACCGTTACCCGACAGGACAGTTGGCAACAGTTCACGCCATTCATGGCCAAGACCATCATTCCACACGGCTATCCGGTCAACCCTTGCGGCGGCCTCCGCCATGTCCATTTCCATGCTGGGTGTGATCAGCAGACTGTCGCCATCGCACGGAACCACCAGAATGGTCGGGCGTCCGAAGTCCATGTGCAGATAGTCGTAGTAACCCGTAAAATAATAAACACTGTCGTCATCGGTGATCACGGCGCAGTCGATATCTGCTTCGCGCAAGCGGGCCCGCAACTGATCCATACGCTCAGTAAACATCAATCGTGCTCCCGCAATTGCTGCTCGACCAGCGTGACCCAGTAGGAAGACCCCGGTACAAGCGCAGCATCATTGAAATCATAATCGGAAGAATGCAGCGGCCGGGCATGTGCGCCCATGGTTCCGTTGCCCATAAGCATGAAACAGCCAGGACGCGCTGCCGCCAGGTGTGCAAAATCCTCGGAAAACAGTTTTGCAGGACAATCACCGTCAACGCCATCGCCGCCAACAACTGCCTGGGCTGCGCGAATGCCGGCGTGAGTGGCGCTTGCCGCGTTGATGGTGACGGGGAAGATCGTGTCATAGGAAACCGTTGCGGAGACACCGTGTGCCGCGCAGATGCCGGCCACGACCTGGCGCATGTGAGTTTCAATTGCCCGGTTGATGTCGGGCGACAGTGCCCTGGTGTCGCCGCGCAAGACGGCTTTTCCCGGCAACACATTGCGGCGTCCGTCGGTTTCGAATTCGGTGACGGACACAACGCCGTTCAGGCTTGGATTGAGTTTTCGCGACACAATGGTCTGCAACGCGCCGACAATCTCAGCCCCGACCATGATTGCATCCACGCCCATGTGTGGCAGTGCTGCATGCCCGCCATGTGCCGCGACTGCAATTTCAAACAGGCTTTCACTGGCGGTAATGGCGTTTGAGCGCGATGCAAACGTGCCGACCTGCATGCCGGGAATATTGTGCATGCCATGCACTTCATCGACGCCGAACCGGTCAAACAACCCGTCGTCAAGCATGGCGGCCGCGCCAAGGCCATGCTCCTCATTGGGCTGGAAGATAAACACTACGCGGCCATTGAAAGTGCCGTTCTCAGCCAGATGCTTTGCCGCTCCCAGCAGCATGGATGTATGTCCGTCATGGCCACAGGCGTGCATGACACCGTCACTGGATGACTTGTAGGCTGATGCGCCGGTTTCGCTGATCGGCAAAGCGTCCATATCGGCCCGCAACCCGATACTGCGGGTGGCATTGCCTTTCTGCAGCACGCCGACAACGCCGGTACGTCCTATGCCCGTGTGGACCTCGATACCGAAGCTTGCCAGCAGCCCGGCGACTTTTTTTGATGTGCGGTGTTCATCGAAGCCCAGTTCAGGGTTTCGATGAAAGTCATGCCGCCATCCAGCCATCAGGTCATGGAGGTTGCCGGTTTGGCCGTAGATGTCTGACACGTGAGGTTCCCCGGCACGAAAGATGGACTGTGATTTCCAGCATAATCTCATCTGTCGCGATTTACAGAGAGGAAAATATACAATTGTGGTCTAGGCCCCGGGCTGTGGGCGCACTGCCGATTGACGATCATTGCAGACTTTGCGATGTTTCCTGCAACTGGAAGGTCGAAGAGCAACGTAAACATGAACATCGGTACCATTGCCAGACGAGCGGACCTGCCGACCAAGACGGTTCGCTATTACGCCGACATCGGGCTGGTATTGCCGTCGGGCCGCTCAAGTGCAGGCTATCGCATCTATTCAGAGGTTGAGCTCAACAAGCTGCGATTCGTGCGCAGCGCCAGGTCATTCGGGTTCAGCGTTGAAGAATGCCGGGAACTGCTGGGGCTGTATGAAGACCGCGACCGATCCAGCCGTGATGTGAAGCGAATGGCTCAGCAGCGAATCAAACAGATCGAAGACAAGATGGCCGAGTTGCAGTCACTGCACGATGAACTCGCGCGCCTGGCGGAGTCCTGCCATGGCGATGACCGGGCTGATTGCCCCATACTGACGGGATTGTCCAAATGAAGCCGAACAGCACCATGACCGTGCGCCGACTGACCGGGAACATCGGCGCGGAGATATCCGGCATTGAGTTGAAAGATCCCATATGCGAGGCCCAGGCTGCTGAATTGCGCGATTTGCTGGCCCGGTATCAGGTGATCTTCTGTCCGGCCCAACACCTGAATTTACAACAGCAGAAGACGCTGACTACAGTGTTCGGGCCCGCCCTGCGATTGCCGTATGTCGCGGCCATGGACGCCGAGCCGGAGATCATCCGGGTGTACAAGAGTGCTGCCGAGACAGGCGGCGTGTTCGGCGGTGACTGGCATTCGGATTTCAGTTTCCTGGACAAGCCGCCAACAGGCTCGGTTCTCAATGCCCACACGCTTCCGCCCTATGGCGGCGATACCTTGTGGGCCAGTCAGGCCGCAGCCTGGGATGCGCTGCCGGGGCCCTTGCAGACCTTGTTGCTGGGCCGCGATGCGATCCATGTCGGCAAGCCCTATGGCGTGAAATGGGCACCGCCGCTCAAGGAACAATCGGGATCGGGAATAAAAATGTCGCGCGGTGATCCGACCGCCGACCTGGAGCAGAAACATCCCGCCGTGTTGCAGCATCCGCTCACCGGCAGGCGCATGCTTTACCTGAACCCCACTTATGTTACCCGTCTCGACGGGTTGAGCGAGGCCGAGAGCGCGCCGCTGCTGGACCAGATACAGCGCCATGTCACACGGCCGGAGTTCTGCCTGCGGTACTCATGGACACCTGGCACGATTGCCATATGGGACAACCTTGCCACCCAGCATTATGCGGTCAATGACTACCATGGCCATGAACGCCTGATGTACCGGACAACATTTTCAGGGATGTCGCCTCGTGAGATGGCAGTTACCTGCGATGCAATAGAAGCTGCTGCTGCGGAATAACTCTATTTGCTTGACCACGGCCTGCTTGTGCCGCACACACCGCGCCCATGAACCATACATCACCGCCTTCAGTTCCGACCATTGGCCTGGTCTCGCTCGGCTGTCCCAAGGCCCTTGTGGATTCAGAACGCATTCTGACCCAGTTGCGGGCCGAGGGTTACGTCATCTCGCCCGACTATGAAGGCGCAGATGCGGTAATCGTAAACACCTGCGGGTTCCTGGATTCAGCCAAGGCGGAAAGTCTCGCGGCCATTGGCGAAGCGATCAAGGAAAACGGCAAGGTCATAGTGACCGGCTGCATGGGCAAGGATGCAGACTCCATCCGCGCCGCTCATCCGCAGGTGCTGGCCATTACCGGTCCTCAGCAGTACGAAGCGGTGGTGGGCGCTGTCCATGATGCGGTGCCGCCAGCGCATGACCCGAAGTTCGACCTGGTGCCGGACCAGGGACTGCGCCTGACACCAAGACATTATGCCTACCTGAAAATCTCCGAAGGCTGCAACAATCGCTGTTCATTCTGCATCATTCCGTCATTGCGCGGCGATCTTGTATCGCGTCCCATGGCCTCGGTCCTGTACGAGGCCGAACGACTGGTGAAATCCGGCACAAAGGAACTGCTGGTCATCAGCCAGGACACGTCGGCCTACGGGATGGATATCAGGTACGCCGAAAGCAAATATCGCGACCGTGAGGTGAGAGCAAAATTCATCGACATGGCTCGTGAACTGGGCGATCTGGGGGCATGGGTCAGGCTGCACTATGTCTACCCCTACCCGCACGTCGATGATGTCATCGAACTGATGGCAGACGGCAAGGTGCTGCCTTACCTGGACATACCGTTTCAGCATGCAGCGCCCGGCGTGCTGAAAAACATGCGCCGGCCTGCCAACCAGGAGAAGGTGCTGGAGCGTATTCACAAATGGCGCAACACCTGTCCCGACCTTGCCATCCGTTCGACATTCATTGTCGGCTTTCCCGGTGAAACCGAGCAGGACTTCGAGTATCTTCTCGAGTGGATGCGCGAAGCCAAGATCGAACGCGCGGGCTGTTTCAAGTATGAACACGTTGACGGCGCAAAGGCCAATGAGCTTCCCGGCGCTGTCGCACCCGAAGTCATGGAAGACCGCTGGCACCGGTTCATGGCTGCGCAGTCAGAAATATCGGCGAGCATCATGGCGTCCAAGGTCGGACGCGAGATTGACGTCCTGATTGACGAAGTTGATGTTGAGGAAGGCGAAGCCATAGGCCGGTCGGTATGGGACGCACCCGAGATTGACGGTAACGTGTTTCTGCCCAACGAAACCGGCCTGTCGCCCGGCGACATGGTGCGCGCCCGGATAGTCGACGCTGAAGACTATGACCTGGTTGGTGAACTGATCTGATCCCGGCCAGATTGGGCGCTGTTGTCGACATTGGATGGCCCAAATGACACTGGAAGATTACAATACCTACTGCGCGTCGCTGACTGCCACGACACACGTTGTGCAGTGGGGCGGCGCCCATGTCTGGAAAGTGGGCGGCAAGGTCTTCGCCATCGCCGGCTGGAGCAAGCAGGAGGCCTTTGCCGTTACGTTCAAGGTCTCCGAGCTGGCTTACGAGATTCTCAAGGACCAGCCCGGCTTGCGCCCTGCCCCGTATCTTGCATCACGTGGCATGAAGTGGATCCAGCATTACGCCCATCCCGGCCTCGATGAGGCGGGATTGCGGGACTATATCCGGGAATCACACAGGATTGTTGCCTGTGGCCTCACCAAGAAGCGGCAGCGTGAACTCGGTGTTGGTAGCAGTTCGTGAAAGCAGTTACTTTGCCGCGCGAACGATCTTGTCCTCGGTTTTCCGGGTGATCTTGTCATATTGCTGCAACTGCGTAGGCGTGAGTACTTTCGCCAATGCATTGCGTTCGTCTCTGGCGGCCGACTGCAGCGGACCACTGGACTTCATGAGCAGCGACATCTTTGGCGTGGCAGACTTGCGAATGCCGTACTTGCGGAAAATCCTGTTGAAGCGGGCATTTGATTTCCGCATGATCCGGCGCACCTTGCGCTTCTGACCGGAAGTCATTTTTATCTTGCGTTCGAAGCCGGAGTCATAGATCGAAGCCGCATGGGCAGGCTGAACCATGACTGTCGGCAAACTGATGGCGATAACACCGCCTGCCATCATCATGCCGGTCACTGCACTGAGAAAAGCCTTCTGAAACTTCATCTGGAGTTGTTCCCCCTGTTTGAACACCATCGCCATCCGCTGAAATCATCAGACCATTGTCGCACGAGACCGGTCAAATCAAACTTCAGTCAACGGCGCAGTTTTTTCACAAGTGTGACTTTTCTGCATCAGGTCGCGCAACGGCAGCATCCGGCCCGTGCCTGGTTTACAGTGGAATGTTGTCGTGTTTTTTCCACGGGTTCTCGACCTGCTTGTTGCGCAGCATGTTCAGGGCTCGAGAGATCCGCCTGCGGGTAGCATTCGGCATGATGACTTCGTCGATATAACCGCGTTCCGCCGCTACAAAGGGATTGGCGAAACGGGCCTCGTAATCCTTGGTGCGCTGGGCAATCTTGTCCTTGTCGGCCAGTTCCGAGCGATAGATGATTTCCGCTGCACCCTTTGGCCCCATGACGGCAATTTCAGCGGTTGGCCAGGCATAGTTCACGTCCCCGCGAATGTGCTTTGAGCTCATCACGTCATAGGCGCCGCCATAGGCCTTGCGGGTAATGACGGTGACCTTCGGCACTGTCGCCTCGGCGTAGGCAAACAACAGCTTTGCGCCATGTTTGATCAGTCCGCCATATTCCTGTGCCGTGCCGGGAAGAAACCCGGGCACGTCCACGAACGTCACAAGCGGTATGTTGAAGCAGTCACAGAATCGCACGAAGCGGGCCGCCTTGCGGCTGGCGTCACTGTCCAGCACACCGGCCAGGACCATCGGCTGATTGGCAATGATACCGACTGTGTGACCCTCCACACGGGCAAAACCGACCACGATGTTCTTGGCATGGGCCTCCTGGATCTCGAAGAAGTCACCTTCATCAACCGTCTTCTGGATCAATTCCTTGATGTCGTAAGGCTGGTTGGGATTGGCCGGAATCAGGGTGTCGAGTGAGTGGTCGAGGCGTTCACCATCATCGTCGGTCGGCACATCGGGTGCGTCCTCGGTATTGGATGCCGGCAGGAAATCAATCAGCCGGCGCATCTGCAGCAGGGCCTCGACATCATTGTCATAGCCCTTGTCGGCAACCGAGGATTTGACCGCATGTACCGATGCACCACCCAGGTCCTCTGCCGTCACGGTTTCATTGGTGACGGTCTTCACCACGTCCGGGCCGGTGACGAACATATAGCTGGTGTCCTTCACCATGAAAATGAAGTCGGTCATGGCAGGCGAGTACACATCGCCGCCGGCACACGGGCCCATGATCACCGAAATCTGCGGAATGACGCCCGACGCCAGCACGTTGCGCTGAAACACTTCACCATAGCCGCCCAGTGCCGCGACACCTTCCTGGATGCGCGCGCCACCTGCATCAAACAGGCCTATGACCGGGGCGCGGTTCTGCAGCGCCATATCCTGTATCTTGGTGATTTTCCTGGCATGCGCTTCAGACAGCGAGCCACCAAAAACCGTAAAATCCTTGGCGAACAGATATACCGTACGACCGTTGATGGTCCCCCAACCGGTTACGACACCATCACCGGGAATTTTCTGGTCCTGCATGCCGAAGTCAGTGCAACGGTGCTCGACGAACATGTCGAATTCCTCGAATGAACCTTCATCCAGCAACAGATCGACCCGCTCGCGCGCGGTTAATTTTCCACGCTTGTGCTGCGCGTCAATGCGCTTTTGACCACCGCCAAGCAGTGCCACGTCGCGGCGGTCCTGAAGTTGTTCGAGAATATCCTGCATATCCGGTTCCCTGCCCTGATCGGCTAGAGCGATCCAGGCCCTGATGTCGTCAGAACCGCGCCCCATTTTCATTGTTTTCGTTTTTCTTCGTCGCAGAACCGGTGCTCACTTTTGCGAGCAATGGCCTTGCGTGGAAGACTTTCTAGCACTTGTTTGGCCGAAGGCAAATTGTACCTTTGGTTGTCGTTTCACTGTCACGCCTTTGGTAATCAAGCCTGACGACGTGCTCTGTGACGTTCAACACATTCGAATGAACTGCATGGTCGCATCGAAGTCCCGTTTCCTGACGGCGCGGCGGGCTTCGGCCTCCTCGTCGCCGCCCCACTGTTCAATCTGCCAGTCTTCGTCGGCATGCGCGGCGGCCCAGGCGTCCTCGCCTGATATGGCGCCTGCTGCCGTCATCATGGCAATCAGGGTGGAACCGGTGAGCGTCGTTACGTTATGGATGGCAGTCAGTCTGAACTCATCCTCAGCCGCCAGTGCCTGTGAAATAGTGGCTAGCGAGGTTTTCGGCTGGGCATGATGCACGATGCCTTCCACACAGATAAACTGAACGCCGTGGGTCGTTTTCACCCAGTCGAGCACAGGGTCCCAGTGCAATGACTGACGTTCAACCAACGGGTCCGGCGACCCTGCGCGATAGCAGACCAGATCACTGGCAGCAAAACCGGTCAGTTCGGCAACGATCCTGGCCTCATCCTCACGCACCCGGTCAACGGCGGTGTTTGCCAGTCGCGTGACAATCATGCTGGACGGGTTTATGTGGGTTTCCTGCGCATCCCATTCAGCGGCGATGGCGCGGGCCATGTCGTGAGACGGCACGGCAAACGGACGCTTCATCGGCGTTTTGACAATGCGGTCGTCGAGCCGAATGTCAAACCCGCCTTCGCATTCACACGTCGTCACCTGCTTGTAGAAACGTCTGGGCAGTTTGCGATCAATGCGGCCTGTCAACAGGCGTTCTGCGCGCTGGTCTTCGGTTTCGGTCATGTTCCTGTACTCAAGTATTTATCAACGGATTCCGATAACTGGCTGTAATCATGCAATATATGGTGAGCACCGGATGATACGAGGTGTTCCGTGGGATGATACCCCCACGACACACCGATTGCCCCCACACCGGCATTGCGCGCCATGGTCATGTCGAAGGTCGTGTCGCCCACCATTACGGTTTTGGCAAGCGTAGCGCCGGTCTCCGAGATGGCCTGGTGAATCATCGCCGGGTGAGGCTTTGACGGCGCATCATCTGCCGTCTGAATGGAGGCGAAATACCCCTGCAGTCCCTCACGTTCAAGCATGGCGCGTACACCGCGCTGCGACTTGCCAGTGGCGATCGCCATGATGACATTGTCCATGGCATGGTATCGATCCAGAACCTCGCGACAGCCTTCGTACAATGGTTCTTCATGCAACTGCTCAAGGCGCGCTGCCTTGAACGTGCTCTTGTAGGCATCAGCCAGCGCAACATGGGCCTGGCGATCCAGATCCGGCACCATGTGCTGCATGGCTTCTATCAGGGACAGGCCGACGATGGACATGGTGGCTTCACGCCCCGGCCACTCGATGCCGACGGTCTCATAGGCCTGGCGCATGGAATGGACGATACCATGCTGACTGTCCACCAGCGTACCATCGCAGTCGAATATAATCAGCTTCACGTCTCGGCTTCCTCACCGGCCTCGGGCACATCATATTGTTCCGGATCAAACCCACAGGTGAGCATGCTCTCCTTCATATGGCCGGGAACCGGCGCCGTCACATCCACTGTGCCGCCTTTGGGATGAGGAAACGTGACCCTGCGCGCGTGCAGGTGCAGCTTGTGGACAAAGCCTTCGTCTCTTTCCTCGCCACTGCCGTCATGTTCAAGGTGTCCGTACTTCGGATCCCCGATAATCGGGTTACCGATCATCTGCATGTGGACGCGCAACTGATGCTGTCGACCGGTCACCGGTTTCAGGGAGACCCAGGCCACCGATGGCGGCGCCTTGTCGATAACCGCATAATGCGTCATGGCCTTTTGCGCCCCCTCCTGTTTGAGGTTCCTGGCAATACGGATCTTTTCCTCGCCCGGCCCGCCTTCCTTTACCAGCGGTTTGTCTATCAGGCCCTGTTCCGGCCTGGGCACTCCGGACACCAGAGCCCAGTATATCTTGCGCACCGAACGGGTCTGAAACAGCTTGCCCAGCGCCGTTGCCATGGAACGCGTCTTTGCAATCACCAGCACGCCTGACGTATCACGGTCCAGCCGATGTACCAGCCGAGGCCGGTCATAAAGGTCTGCAGCAAGGCCCTGCAACAGGCCATCAATATGCTTTGTGGTGCGCGAACCGCCCTGCACCGCCAGCCCGGACGGTTTGTTCAGGACATAAAGGTGCTTGTCTTCGAACAGCACCATTGATTGAAAATACGCCTTGTCGTGGGCGCTGAGGGGTTTTGGCGTGAGCGGCAGGTCCTGTTTGGCTGCGGCTTCTTCAAGATTGATCGGAGGCACCCGGATGGTCTGGCCGGGCAACAGCCGCTCATTGGCCTTTACGCGCCCGCCATCGACGCGAACCTGACCGGTACGCAGCAACTTCGACAGGCGGCCATGGGTGACTTGCGGAAAATGTACCTTGAACCAGCGATCCAACCGCATGCCGTCTTCGTCATCCTTGACGGAAATCTGCTTGACACTGCTCATTGAAATACCGCTCTGGCCACATACAGGCCTGCAAACACCGCCATCAGAGACAGCACAACCGAACCACCGGCATACCCGAATGCCAGACCATAATCCTTACGCTCATATAGTGCTGCGAAGTCCAGTGAAAAGGCCGAGAACGTCGTAAACCCGCCCAAAATACCGGTGGTCAGAAATACTCGCGTTTCCTGGCTGGTGCTCCACGCGAGCGCCATGATCGTAATCAGCAGTCCCATGATGAATGATCCGGTGATATTGACGATCATCGTCCCCCACGGAAAACCATGGCCGATCAGTTTTGGCGCAGTCACATTCACGCCATGGCGGGCCGCCGCACCGATCGCTCCACCAAAAGCTGCATAAAGAAACATTGTCATGACTGCGTGGTATACGCACGCGCAACCATATCTGCAACAATCCTCTGGACGGCTCAAAGCGTCCATGTAAAAACCCTTTACATGAACTGGCACAAAAAACCGCGCGACAGTTATCATCACGGCAATCTGCGCAAGGCGCTGATTGCTGCCGCGCTTGATCTGATTGGCAGCAAAGGCACCGGTGGCTTCACTTTTGCTGAAGCCGCGCGCCATGCTGGCGTCAGCCCGGCAGCACCGTATCGGCACTACAAGGATCGCGAAGCGCTGGTAGCGGATGTGGCCGGGCAAGGCTATCGTTCGTTTTCCGCCGCCCTCAGCAAGGCCTGGGGCGAAGGCAAACCGGATGCGGCTACTGCGTTCAAACGCACCGGTGATGCCTATCTGGCATTTGCCCGAAACGAGCCGGCCTATTATTCGGCAATGTTTGAAAGCGGGCTGAACGTTTCCACCTACCCTGAGCTTCGCATTGCCGCAGACGAGGCATTTGAGTCCCTTAAAGGGCCGGTGGCGGCACTCATCGCTACTGCGCCGGCGGGTGAACGTCCCCCGGTTCTGATGGTCTCGCTGCACATCTGGGCTGTCAGTCACGGTATTGCGTCGCTGTTTGGTCGCGGTGACGGTGCCGCCTTCAAACAGCCGATATCTGCCGAAGAACTGCTGGAATCTCACATGCTGGTGTACCTGCGCGGCCTCGGCATCAACTACTGAGCGACGGAATCAGGTGCCGCTTCACGTCTCGTGTTCAGGGCATATGCGAGCCCTTGCCTGTGGCTGGTGACGTATTTCAAAAAAATTCCGGCTCTGCCTTGACACCGCCACAGATAATGCTCACATATGTGAATGTTAATTACATTTACATTACGGAAAAGGCGAGACATGAACACTTTCGTTGAACGTTTGGACAACTACGGAATGGGTGCCTGGATAGCACTGATGGTGCTCAGTTTCGTGGTCTTCTGGCCACTTGGACTGGCAATTCTTGGATACATGATTTGGAGCGGACGCATGAGATGCAAAAACAGAGGCAAGGTCGCGGCCTTTAACGCAACCGGTTTTGGCATGGGCAAAAAAGGCCCTGGACGTTGGTATCGCGGGGGTTTCACAACATCGGGAAATCGCGCCTTTGACGACTATCGCGAGGAAACCCTGCACCGGCTTCAGGAAGAGCATGAAGAATTCCAGTCCTTTCTGGAAAAACTTCGCCATGCACGCGACAAGTCGGAATTCGATCAGTTCATGGCTGACCGGGCCACGCGTGCCGCAGCGACCGACGTGGAAGATACTCCTTCAGCTGACGCCGGCAACGACGGCGACAAGCCTGCTGCCTGAAGCATCAAATCCACAATTGAAGACCAGCCCCGGCCTGCGTGCCGGGGTTTTTTTATCCAGGTTGACTCTGGCTGCAATTGGCATTAATCAGCGCACAAATCGGGGCAGCGATGGCGTCGCTGCACGAACCCCGAGTTGATGGCTGAGAGATCAGACCCACATGGCATCCTGAACGCCCGGATGAGTTTTCTCCGGGCATTTTCATGGGCATAGCCCAACATGCCCGGAAGTCGGCTTGTTGGAGGTTTGTCATGCTGCAGAGAATCGCACGTCCAGACGCGTTTCGCTTTCACAATGGGGAAAAGGCAACTCTCCCCTTCACAGACAAAGAATATATTCGCCGCCTGAGCGGATTGCGCAAGATCATGGCGCGCATGGACCTGCCTGCGGTGTTGCTGACCTCGATGCACAATGTGGCGTATTATTCGGGCTTCCTGTATTGCAGCTTTGGCCGTCCCTATGCCTGTGTCGTTACCCAGGACATGTGCACGACTGTCTCCGCCAATATCGATGCCGGGCAACCATGGCGCCGGTCATTTGGCGACAATATCACCTACACGGACTGGGAGCGCGGCAACTACTGGCGCGCCATATGCACCCTCATCGGTGAACCAGGTCGGTTGGGCATTGAGGCAGACCACCTCACGCTGGCCATGCGCGACCAGGCAACCGCAACTCTCGGTGCACCGGACATGTGCGACATCGGCAAAGCCACCATGGCTCAGCGCATGGTGAAGTCGGCAGAAGAGATAAGCCTGATAAAATCCGGTGCAAAAGTTGCCGACACTGGC
>CAYRLR010000009.1:12508-16912 GCA_964424975.1 uncultured Anderseniella sp. | reverse complement strand
TTCTGCTGCTAGCCTTGACAGGGGTCATCTTGTTGTTTGGGCGCACCTATTTGATGCCGCTCGTTGGACACTCTGTATTTTCTGAAATCGCAACGGCTGCCATGCAGGCGCACAATCTGTTTGGCCCATTGTTCCTGCTGGCTCTTGTTACACTGTTCATTGCCTTCGTCAGAGGTAATTTCGCATCCCTGGTTGACTTGCGCTGGCTGTTGCGCGCCGGTGGATTTTTTGGCGGTCATGCCAGTGCAGGACGTTACAACCTTGGTGAGAAACTCTGGTTCTGGGTCGCTGTGATTGGCGGCCTGCTGCTGTCGGTGAGCGGCTTCCTGATGTTGTTTCCAGACACGCTTGCAACCAGGGACCAACTGCAACTTGGAATTATTGTTCACGCCGTCACGGCCATCTTGTTTATCGGCGTTGCATGCGGTCACATCTATCTTGGTACGATCGGTACAGAGGGTACACTTGAAGGCATGGTGCATGGTGACGTAGACGAGAACTGGGCCAAAACCCATCATGACCTCTGGTATGAAAACCTGGCTTCGCAAGCCTCGGAGAAAGACACATGACAGTGGCTGAATTCATACAAGGTCCATTGTGGACGGCAGCTTCATGGTTTTTTGTTCTGTTTGCTGCCTGGCGCTTGGGAGCAATCGTGTTGGCCGGTCGATCTGGTCGCAAGGCCCAACCGGCAGGTTCACCGGCCATGGGTGCAATTCGATCCATTTTTGGACGATTTTCGCCACGCCGGATGTTCTGGCACAGTGGCAAAGTATGGTTCGTGACACTTGCCGGATATGCATTTCATCTGGGCTTGTTTGCAGTGCTTTTCTTTGCACAGCCGCATGTTGATTTCATCGACAAGCACATCCTTGGCTTCGGTTGGCAAACGCTGCCGCGTTGGGGCTTTATCGTGGCAGCTCAATTTGCCTTTGCAGGTTTGCTGGCCCTGTGGCTCAGGCGGTTTGTTGATCCTGTTGTCCGCCTGATCTCACGGCCAGATGATCACTTTGCCAGCGGGCTGACATTTGCTGTCATGCTGACAGGATGCATGGCGCTTGGCGAACAAAGCACATTTCTGAGGGTTTCCCATTTGCTGATGGTCGAAATCTGGCTGGTCTATTTTCCGTTCTCCAGCCTCATGCACACATTCACCTGGCCGCTTTCGCGGGGCTTTACCGGCGCAGTTGCCGGCCGCCGAGGCACGCATTTCTAGAGCAATATCCATCCGCACGGATGGGTATTGCTCTATCAATTTGGAATCGAGCATGTTTATCCGATCTGATGATTCCATCTGATCGGATGATGCTCCAGAGGATGAGCACACAATGACCGCGCCCATACAGTCTGCCTTCAAGACATCAGCCCGGTCTTTTGACCAGCAGGGGGATGTGCCGGATGTAGAAAGAGTCGAAGCCGCAATGGAAGGCTTCGCCGTTGAGTTTGGCGCGCGTTCCGAAGCCTACATGAACTCATGCGTTCGCTGCGGCCTGTGCGCGGAAGCCTGTCATTTTTATCTTACCACTGGTGAGGCCAAATATACTCCAATTCACAAGATCAAACCGTTCGAAGAAGCCTATCAACGCACCAGGGGTGCTTTCGCGCCTCTGGCCAGATTGTTCAACATGGCTCCGCGCGTGAAGATTGATGATCTCCAGGATTGGGAGGAACTGATCTACGATTCCTGTACCTTGTGCGGGCGATGCACGATGGCTTGCCCAATGGGCATCGACATAGCCGAACTGGTTAAAGAAGCCCGTCACGGCATGTATCAGGCCGGGTTGATGCCTGAGCGGTTGGCGCAGATCACGCGTAATGCTGAAACCAAGCATAGCCCATTTGGTTCTCCAGACGATTTCATTGCTGCGATCTCGGAAATAGAGGCCGAGTTCGATATCAAACTGCCGGTTGACAAGCCGAAGGCTGCGCTGCTGTTCACTCTTGCACCAGGTGAACTGGAAGAGCATCACGCTTCGGTAGCAAGCGCTGCCCGCATATTCGAACGACTTGGTGTGGACTGGACGTTTTCATCTCAGGCATTTGAAGCGACAAACTTTGGTTATCTGTCGGGTAACACCGATCTTCAGGCTGAACTGACATGCCGCCTGATCGACAAGGCACGTGAAATTGGTGCGACTACCATTCTTTTGCCTGAGTGCGGCCATGCGTGGGGCGCAGCGAGATGGGAGGCGGCCAAATGGTATGAAGAACCCATCAACGATCTCCGCGTCATGCACATGACCGAGTTTCTTGCAGAGCACATTCAGGACGGAACCCTGAAGGTTTCTTCTGCTGCGGGGTCCGCCACATTTCACGATCCTTGCCAGATCGTGCGCCGGGGCGGGCTTGGCGGCGCACCGCGCGTCATCTTGAAGGCTTTGGGCATGGAACTGCATGAACTGGAAGATCACGGCGAGGAATCGTTCTGCTGTGGCGGCGGCGGCGGTGTTCTGGCCAATGCCCGCGCAGAGCCTCTCAGACTAAAGGCTTTCGAACTCAAGCGCCGCCAGGTGGACGCAACCGGCGCAGATCACTTCGTGACAAGTTGCGGCCAATGCCGGCTGCAGTTCACCAAAGGCGCCGTGAGTACGAACTGGTCAAAAAAAATCGAAAGCCTCCTCGAACTCGTAGCGGCAAACCTTTCCAAATGATCATTTGACGGCAACAGGGTTTAACAACAGCGGTCCAACAGGGCCGATGGGGCCAGTACCTGACCTCTCGGCGCGTTAGCCTTTGGCTTGGCGGTGTTGCTGTTGCCAGTGGTGTGCATGGGTGCCTGTGCAGGCTCACTTGCGTTCTTTTCCTGCAGCTCCGTTTCGCCAGATGAGCGGACTGCGGCCATGGGGTGCCGTGAACCTTTTGGAAACCATACCGGTTGACAATGTGGCGGACGGTATTCGAACGGAGATTGCTGCCGAATGCAAAGGTCATGTGCCTAGGCGAGGGCATGCAGTCTTTCAACCATCGGCAGAAAATGCGCAGAGTTTTGAAACCAGTGTGGTGCCCTTACGGGCTGGCCACGACTCACGCGAACGCATCTATAATGATGCGCACGGGATGCGGTACGTAAAGTCAGTCAGGTGTGAGCAGGTGCCAGTCATAAAGATTACAGAAGCAGGAGTTGCGAGGATCGAACCTCCCGAGAAAGATCGTGTCGACTATTGGGACAAGGCACAGCCGGGCTTTGGCCTGCGGGTCACCAGCACCGGTCACCGCAGTTGGCAGATCATGTATCGCACCGGTGGAAAGCGGAAGCGGTTGTCGCTGGGTGACTGGCCGGCACTGCCCCTGAAGCTGGCGCGCGAAGCTGCAGCGCAGGCACTCAAGCAAGTCAGTGACGGGCATGATCCGGCACGGCAACGCACAGCGGTTACGGGCGGCGCGGTCAGTGTTGATCACCTCGCCCGGAGTTATCTTGAGCGCCATGCCCGGCGCAACAAGAAAAGCTGGCCGGCCGATGAAGGCATGATCCGGCGCGAGATCATTCCGGCATGGGGCAGGCGGGCCGCGTCCGCCATCGCACGACGCGATGTCATCGAGATCGTCGAAGCCGTCGCTGCGCGCGGGCACCCTTACGCGGCCAACCGTCTGCTGGCGCTGATCCGTAAAATGTTTGCCTGGGGATGCGAGGTTGATCTGGTGCAAGCCAACCCCGGAAGAGGTGTCTCCGCGCCGCATCGCGAGGCGGCCCGGGAACGCTTTCTCAATGATGGCGAGATCGCAAAACTATGGTCTGCATGGACGCAACAGGGCTGGCCATTTGGTGCCTTGTTCAAGCTGCTGCTGCTGACCGGGCAGAGCCGTAGTGACATCGCATCACTGCAGCTTGAAGACATCCAGTTCCAGTCCAGAGTGTGGTCACCTCCCGGTGCACGCAGTCATGGCGGACACACGCATGAGTTGCCGTTGTCTGATTTTGCGCTTGAGTTGCTGGCGGCATTGCCGCGTTCGAAAAGCGGACTGGTGTTTCCAGCCGGCCCGCGTGCAACAACACCGGTAACCGGGTACTCGAACGCCGTTGCCAAATCGCGCAAGCTGTCCGGCGTGGACAACTGGCAACTACGGGATTTGCGCCGGACGGCTGCAGTCGGCATGGTAAGATTGGGCGCGGCACCTGAACTGCTGGACCGGGTGCTGAATGTGCGCTCCGGCACTGCAAGCGGCGTGCGCGGCATCTATCAGCTGGCTGCGGAAATGGATGAAAAGCGCCGCCTGCTGAACGGCTGGGCAGAGCAGGTGAGACAGGTTACCGGTACCCAATCGGACTGTTGATCAGGTGGAACCCTGACTGGTACCCGTTTGGTCGTAAATGTGACATTAGCCCCAGAATACCGGTGAGTTCCGGATGTGCGGCACATGATTTATAATCACATGCCGATATCTGAAATCAGCAGCTGCCACATC
>CAYRLR010000009.1:0-12498 GCA_964424975.1 uncultured Anderseniella sp. | reverse complement strand
GTCATGTCGCGCAGCTTGAACTTCTGAATCTTGCCGGTTGATGTCTTGGGCAGTTCGGTAAAGATCACATGGCGAGGCACTTTGAACCGGGCCATGTTCTGCCGGCAGAACTCGATGATGTCATCGCCGGTAACCGAGTGACCGGACTTCAGTTCAATGAAAGCACATGGCGTCTCGCCCCACTTGTCGTCCGCCTTGGCGACAACGGCACAGGCTGATACGGCCGGGTGTTTGTATAGCGTATCCTCGACTTCGATGGACGAGATATTTTCACCGCCGGAGATGATGATGTCCTTCGACCTGTCCTTGAGCTGTATGTATCCGTCTGCGTGCAGGACGCCGAGATCACCGGTGTGGAACCAGCCGCCGCGAAACGCATCGTCGGAGGCGGCCTGGTTTTTCAGATAGCCTTTCATGACGATGTTGCCGCGCATCATGACCTCGCCCATGGTGGTGCCGTCAGCCGGCACGCGAACCATGGTTTCAGGGTCCATGATTGTAAGATCATCGAGCGCTGCGTAGGGCACTCCCTGGCGGGCTTTCTTGGCAGCTCGCTCGGCAGCCGGCAGCTCGTCCCAGGCAGATGACCAGTCGTTGACGACGGCTGGTCCATAGCTTTCGGTGAGGCCGTACAGATGGGTCACATTGAAGCCGGCCTCGGCCATGGCTGCCAGGGTTGCTTCAGGCGGCGGGGCGGCGGCGGTGAAGAATTCGACGACGTGATCAAGGTCGCGCTTGTCGGCTTCCGGCGCTCCGAGAATGGTCGACATGACGATTGGCGCACCGCACAGATGGGTGACGCGATGATCGGCAATGGCATCCCAGATTGCTTTCGGCCGGACCTGGCGCAGGCAGACATGGGTGCCGCCTATGACCGACATGGTCCACGGGAAGCACCAGCCATTGCAGTGGAACATCGGCAGCGTCCACAGGTAGACCGGGTGCTTTGCCATGGAGGCGGTGATCGCATTTCCCTGGCCCAGCAGGTAGGCGCCACGGTGGTGGTAGACCACGCCCTTGGGGTTGCCGGTGGTGCCGGAGGTGTAGTTGAGCGAGATGGCTTCCCATTCGTCATCCGGCATTTTCCAGTCATAGGTCTCATCACCATCGGCAATGAAAGCTTCATACTCGATGTCGCCGATCAGCGGACCTGACTGGGGGAACTCGGGATCGTCATAGTCGATGATGAATGGTTTCGGGCCGTCCATCATCGCCAGGGCCTCGGCGACAAGAGAAGAGAACTCGCGGTCGACGATCAGGACCTTGGCCTCAGCGTGGCTCAGCGTGAAGGCAATGATCCTGGCATCAAGCCGGGTGTTCATGGTGTTCAACACGCCGCCGGTCATGGGCACGCCGTAATGGGCTTCCAGCATGGGCGGTGTATTGGCCAGCATGACCGAAACCGTGTCGCCCTTGCAGATGCCGTGGGTGGCCAGTGCGGAGGCCAGCTTGCGCGAGCGCGCGTAAAACTGCGTGTAGTTGAAACGCTGACCGCCGTGAACAATTGCAGGATGGTCGGGATATACCCTGGCTGATCGCGCCAGGAAACTGGTCGGGGTCAGGGGCTGGTAGTTGGCTTCAGTCTTGGCTAGGCCGATGTCGTAGAGGCTGGTCATGGCTGGTTGCGTCCTGCGGGGTCCTGTAGTGGGCACTGATGCGGCTGTGTACCGTGAAGCACGCTTGCGTGCAATTCAATCAGATCCGGGACGCCCAAAATCCCGACCAGTGACAGTGCCGCAGCAATCGTGGAGTGTCAGGTCTCGTCCGGTCGAAAATAGTAAACGGTCGCCATTTTTCAATTAAGGTGAGCGGCACCTGCGGCGGTGCAGGCCGGGGCTACGAGCCCAGGCGGGTGCCGGGCGTCGGTAAAAACGATCATTCTCGTGGAGTTCAGCCGCATATACGCCCGCGGTTCTGGCTCGACGGCACCGTACAGTTCGTACAAAAAGTGAACAACTTCCCCTAATTCGCCAAATGGTGCCGTTTCTGAGGGTCTATGAAGAGCATACGATTAATTGGTGTCTTGCAACGATGCCGAGTTTGGCCACAATGCATAAAAAATCAACCTGAAGTGCGGGGAACGCTGACAGAATGAGCCAGTATCACGAGGTTTATGCAGGGTGGAAGGCCGACCCTGAAAGGTTTTGGGCAAATGCTGCGGAGGAAATCGACTGGATCAAGCCCTGGGACAAGGTGTTCGACAAGGTAGATGGCCTGGACCGCTGGTTCGTTGGGGCTGAGTGCAATACCTGCTGGAACTGTGTTGACAGGCATGTAGAGGCCGGCCGCGGCGGTCAGGCGGCGATAATCTACGACTCACCCATTACCGGCGCCAAGCGCACTTACAGCTATGCCCAGTTGCTCGATGAAGTGTCCTGTTTTGCGCAGGTGCTGACCGACAAGGGAGCGGCCAAGGGCGACCGGGTGATCCTGTATATGCCAATGGTGCCGGAAGCTGCCATCGCCATGCTGGCATGTGCCCGGATCGGGGCAATTCATTCAGTGGTTTTCGGCGGATTCGCCGCTGCAGAGCTCGCAACACGTATCAATGACTGCAATCCGAAGCTTATTGTATCATCTTCGTGTGGTATTGAGCCGGGCAGGGTGATTGCCTACAAACCGTTGCTGGATGAAGCGATTGAGTTGGCGACCGTGAAACCGGTCGGCACCATCGTGCTGCAACGCGAGCAGGTCGCAGCCGAGATGAAGGCGGGATACGACCATGACTGGCAGGCAGAGGTGGACTCTGTGCGCGCAGCGGGGCGCCAGGCCGGTTGTGTGGCAGTCAAGGCCACCGATCCGCTGTACATTCTATATACGTCCGGTACGACGGGTCAGCCAAAGGGTGTTGTGCGCGACAATGGCGGACACATGGTGGCGCTCAAATGGTCGATGTCGGCAATGTATGGTGTAAAACCGGGCGAAGTTTACTGGGCTGCCTCGGACGTGGGCTGGGTGGTTGGCCATTCCTACATTGTGTATGCGCCGTTGTTGCATGGCTGCACGACCATCCTGTTTGAGGGAAAACCGGTCGGGACACCTGATGCCGGCACATTCTGGCGAGTGATATCGGAACACAAGGCAGTTTGCCTGTTTACCGCGCCGACGGCATTTCGGGCCATCAAGAAAGAGGATCCGAAAGGCGAATTCATCGGCAAATATGACCTTTCGCATTTCCGCACCCTGTTTCTGGCCGGCGAACGCGCAGACCCCGATACGATCGTGTGGGCGCAGGAGGTCCTGAAGGTACCGGTCATCGACCATTGGTGGCAGACGGAAACCGGCTGGACCATTGCCGGCAACCCGGTTGGTCTGGGCACTTTGCCGGTCAAACTGGGATCACCCGCCGTGCCGATGCCGGGCTACGATATTCATGTTCTGGATGAGGCTGGCCATGAAGTGGAGCGAGGTGTTTTAGGTGCCGTTTGCGTAAAGTTACCCTTGCCGCCTTCCTGCCTGCCGACCTTGTGGAATGCCGATGCAAGATTTCGGGATAGTTACATGGCCGCGTTTCCCGGCTACTATGAAACATCGGACGCCGGCTACATGGATGAAGATGGTTACCTGTACATCATGGCGCGCACCGACGATATCATCAACGTGGCTGGCCACCGCTTGTCGACCGGCGGCATGGAAGAGGTGCTGTCATCACATCCTGATGTTGCAGAATGCGCCGTGGTCGGTGTGGCAGACAAGCTGAAAGGCCAGTTGCCGGTGGGCTTTGTCGTGCTGAAACACGGTGTCAACTCAACGCCTGAGGAAGTCGAGACCGGATGCGTGAAACTGGTGCGCGAAAAGATCGGTGCGGTGGCGGCATTGCGCACTGTGATGGTTGTGGCAAGACTGCCCAAGACGCGCTCAGGCAAGATATTGCGGGCAACCATCCGGTCGATTGCCGACGGAGTCGACTGGAAGATGCCGGCCACTATCGATGACCCGGCAATCCTCGGGGAACTGACTGAGGCGATGACCGCCAAAGGCGTAGGAAGCCTTTGATAAGGCTGGATTATATCCATACCATGGCACGCTATAATGCGTGGCAGAACCGGTCGGTTCTCGACGCTGCCGACGGGCTGGATGATGCAGCGCGCAACCTGGATCGTGGGGCTTTTTTCGGGTCCATCCGTGGCACCTTGAGCCACTTGCTGTGGGGCGATCAGACCTGGATGCACAGGTTTTCCGGCAGCCCCGAGCCTGCGGTTTCGGCGATCGCTGCATCACCGGACATGGTGGTCGACTGGGGCGAATTGAAGGTACAACGCGCGGCTGTTGATCAAGCAATACTGCAGTGGGCAGACGCCTTGGATGCGGCATGGCTGGAGACTGATCTGACATGGTTTTCGGGGGCGGCGAAACGGCAAGTAACCAAGCCGGCAGGGTTTCTGGCGGTGCACTTTTTCAACCATCAAACCCACCACAGGGGCCAGGTTCATGCCATGCTGACGGCCGCTGGTGTCAGGCCTGAAGATACCGACCTTTTCTTCTTGAAAAGATAAGCGTTGCATAGCGATCCCGGGACGGCGAAATTTCAGTTTCGTTAATACCAGGTGTCCTAGTGTGACTCTAGGTCATATCCAAGGGCAGTTATCTCCATATGCTTGAACAACCCAGACGTACAAACCTGATCGGCATTATGTGTGTGCTTGGCGGGACATTCGCCTTGGGCGTTCAGGACATGATCATCAAGCTCATTTCCGGAACCTATCCCTTGCACGAGATCGGTTTTGTTCGGTCTGTTTTTGCCATTTTGCTGACCTGCGTATTTCTCCGGATGGAGGGCGGGTTCCTGCAACTCAAATCCAGCCGCCCCGGCACTCACCTGGCGCGCGGCGTTTTGCTGATCTGCGCCAACATGGCCTATTTTCTCGGTCTGGCGTCGATGCCGCTTGGCGATGCAGCCGCGATTTTCTTTTCCGCTCCGCTGATCATAACCTTGCTGGCGGTCCCCTTTCTGGGCGAGCAGATTGGTCCGCGGCGCTGGCTGGCGGTGCTGGTCGGCATGATTGGAGTGGTGATCATGCTGCGCCCGGGAAGCGATGCGATACGCCTGATTGGACTTCTGCCGTTGTTGGCAGCGGTGTGTTACGCGTCCATTCAAATTCTGGCGCGCAAACTGGGTGCCATAGAAAACGCTTCTGTAATGTCGTTTTATGTACAGGTCTGCTTTATCGCTTTTTCTCTGGCTTTTGGTATCGTGTTCGGCTCAGGCTGGATGTCGGGCGGCAACAATGCGACGATGCAATTCCTGTTCCGGGCATGGAGTGTGCCGGATGCATTTGGTTTCGCCATGATGGTTGCGTGCGGGCTGCTGGTCGGTGCCGGCGGGTATCTGCTGTCACACGCCTACCGTATAGCGCAAGTGCGTACAGTGGCGTCGTTTGAGTATGCCGGTCTGCCATTTGCGGTGTTGCTGGGCTTCATCGTGTGGGGTGACTTGCCGGACGGTTTGAGCATAGTCGGGATACTGCTGATTGCAGCGTCGGGCCTGTATGTGTTCTTCCGCGAAAACATGCCACGCAAACGAGTCATCAGCAATGAACCGGTGTTGAGCGAGTAGTCCAGTTGCCTATGTTCCTGCGGCGCATTCACCGCGGTAGAACCTGGCTGTTCCGGTGGCATGTAATCTGGCGAACCCGGACCACAATTTCAGCCGGCTTACAGGCCAGCGGAAAAGGTCAACAGTGTGTTGCTTTGATATGACGGTTGCGCAACCACCAGAGCAAGCCTGACAAGGGCGGTCTATTCTTCCGCAGATGTTTCGGGCTTCAGGTCCTTCAGCTTGGCGAACACTGAATCGGCGTCCACAGCGGCTTCTTCTTCGACCTGTGGTTCTGCGTCTTCCGGCTTGAAGTCCTTGAAGGCTTCGTCGGCGTTTGGCGCACTGGTGTCCTCGGCGGCCTGGGCTACCGGTGTGTCGGCAATCGCGTATGGGGGCGGAACCGTCTCTTCGGCCGGCATCAGGGTGCGGTTTGGCAGTGTGCCACCGGCTTTCTCGACGCGCTTGGCTGCCTTGCGCACGGCAAGATCCAGCTCGAGCTGAGAGCACAGGCCCAAGGTCACTGGGTCAACCGGCTTGAGGTTCTGACTGTTCCAGTGGGTGCGGTCACGAATGGCATTGATGGTGGTCTTCGTGGTACCGACCAGCTTCATGACCTGGCTGTCCACCAGTTCGGGATGATAGCGCAGCAGCCAGCTGATTGCGTCCGGCCGGTCCTGGCGGCGCGACACCGGGGTGTATTTCGGCCCCTTGCGCTTGGCTGCAACAGGCACCACGATTTTTGATTTGGCCAACTGCAGCTTGTGGCTGGCATCCTTCTCGCCGGCCGAGATTTCGTCGCGGGTAATCTGATTGGCTGCAATCGGGTCCATGCCCTTGATGCCAACTGCAACTTCACCATCTGCGATGCCCTTTACCTCGAGCGGATGCAGTTTGCAGAAATCGCCTATCTGACTGAATGTCAGTGCGGTGTTGTCGACCAGCCAGACGGCGGTGGCTTTCGGCATCAATGGTGCGTCGGACATAAGTGCTCTCCTTCAGAACCTTAGAGGTGGTTCTGCTGATCCAGTGGGATCAATGCTGTTTGGGATGGCTGCTGTATAGAGCCGTTGGAAAGTTTTCGCAATTGCTGATTTTCGATCGTTCACAGAATGTAAATCAGGTCACTGGGTTCACCCGCGGCCCGTCTGGCGTAGTGTTCTTCGAAGTTTAGCATATCCATGAGCCCGGTACCGTGTTCAAAACCGGAAAAAGCCTTTGTTTCATTTGCCATGATTGCGTGGGCGCCGGGTACCAGGGCTGCCAGTTCCTGCTCGGTTCCGCACACAATGCCGTCGGCATCTGCAAAAACAATGTCGCCGGGAGAAACGGTAACGCCGCCACACGAGACGGTTGTCTGGATGTCTCCGATTGTCTGAATGGTGCCGGCAACGGGATGAACCGCGCGGGCATAGACGGGCAGGTCAATATCCTGCATGGCGGCTGAATCGCGCACCATGCCGTCCACGACAATGCCGCCGAGCCCTTTGCGCGAGGCTTCCAGGGCAAACATTTCACCAGCCAGTGCGAGATGACCGCCACGCCCGTCAATAACCAGCACGTCACCGGCTTCAGCGTCAGCCAGAACGCGCATGACGGTGAGGAAATCGTTGCGGCATGATGCGGTGCGTGCGCGACCCAGAAGCTTGCGCCCCGGATTGATGCGTTTGATGCCCGCATCCATTGCGCGGATCTGCTTGTTGATGTCGGCCAGCATGCATGTTTCGAGAGCGGCCAGTTGGTCGAGAAGATCTGTCATGGTTGCTACCTTGGCGTAATCACCCCGGCAAAGTGCCGGGGTCTTGTTTTGGCGTTGCCCGGGGTCGTGACCCTAGACCATGGCGAAGACGCGGGCCGGACCACCGGTACCGCCCCGGTGTTTTGGCGCGCCGACGACCAGCGTGGCACCCTTGGCCGGCACGGCGTCGAGGTTTGCGAGGCACTCGATGCCCCAACGATTTGTCGGCAACCAGGCATAGTGGGTGGCGAAGTCGGCGGACGGGCCATAGTCAAGCGACAATGTGTCTACGGCCATGCCGACTGCGCCGGTTTCCAGCAGCATCTTGGTTGCTTCGATGTGGAAACCCGGGAAGTGCATTTTCTTTTCAGCATCTGCGCCGCGGAACTTGTCGCTGTCCAGATGGGCCGCCCAACCGGAATTCATGGCAACACAGGCCTTGTCGGGAATGGGGCCGTTGGCGGAAACCCAGGCAGCCACGTCATCCGGAGTGACTTGATAATCCGCGTTCTCTGCCGATTTGGCTTTAACGTCGATGACACAAAGCGGGCAGATCAGGTTGGCTACCGGTATCTCTGACACCGACTGGCCATCCTTGGAAAAGTGCAGCGGCGCATCCACATGAGTACCCGTGTGCTCATTTACACGCAGTTCAAACAGATTGAATCCGTTTTCCGCGAAATTGAACTTCTGGTCCTTGAAGAACTGCTGGGCGCCAAAATAGGTCGGAAAATCCTCATACAGTTCATGAGTCATGTCTGCGACTTTTTCATGCCCGGCTGCCAGGGCCGGTGCCGACATGGGGGCAGTGACTGCAGCAGCGGCTATGCCGGCAGCAGCCGTCTGGAACAGGGCGCGCCGTGACAGCATCTGCGCCTTTACGCTTTCAATTACACATGCATTGCACATAGTTGAACCTCCTTGCGGTTTGACAGACAGCTCCCGGGTTGTCAGACCGGAAGCTGGCAGTTTAGCACCGGTTCGGCAGGAGGCCAGCCGAATTGCAGTGATCTGGCGAAGTTTCAGACTTCCAGAACAATCTTGCCGATATGTGCAGATGTTTCCATGAGAGCATGCGCCTTGCTGGCTTGTGCCAGGGGAAACGTCTTGAACAATTGCGGCTTTACCTTGCCAGCCTCGATCAGCGGCCACACGATCCTTTTCAAAGCGCTGGCAATGGCTGCCTTGTCGGCGACCGGGCGAATGCGCAATGTGGAACCGGTCAATGTCAGGCGCTTGAGCATGACCATCATGAAATCAACTTCCGCCTTTGAACCGTTGAGGTAGGCAATGTTGACAATGCGGCCATCGCGCGCTGCCGCCTTGATATTGCGCTGAATGTAATCACCGCCAACCATATCAAGAATGACATCGACACCGTTTTTCGCGGTGGCCTGTTTGAGCACGTCCACGAAGTCCTCTTCGCGATAATTGATGGCGCGTTTGGCGCCAAGCGCTTCACATGCTGCACATTTGTCGGCAGAGCCAGCGGTTGTGTAAACGGTTGAACCAAGTTGGGACGCGATCTGGATGGCGGTTGTGCCAATGCCGGACGAGCCACCGTGGACGAGCAGGCTTTCACCCGGCTTCAGGGCGCCGCGCTCGAACACATTGGTCCAAACGGTGAAAAAGGTTTCAGGTACGCCTGCCGCCTCGGCCATGGTGAGGCCGGCTGGAACGGGCAGGGCATTGGTTTCGTGGACAACGCAGTACTCGGCATAACCGCCTCCCGCGACCAGTGCGCAGACCTTGTCACCGGTATTCCACAGTGAAACGCCTTCGCCCAGTCCGGCAACCTCCCCGGAAATCTCCAGGCCGGGAATTTCCGAGGCTCCCGGCGGTGGCGGGTAGGCACCCTGGCGCTGCAATACGTCAGGGCGGTTGACGCCGGCTGCCGCCACCTTGATCAGGATTTCACCGGCGCCGGGTACGGGCGTTGGCATGGTGACCGGCTTCAGCACATCGGGACCGCCTGGTTGTGATATTGCAATCGCGGTCATTGAAGAAGGAATACTGGTCACGGCGAGCGCCTCATATGCAAAGGTTGTCAGGAAATGGCCTGTTGGGCATTATCCGGTAATGATGCAGTATCTAGTAATGATGCAATCATGCGGTTGCAAGCGGAGGTCATTGTCATGGACGAAGAAATCATCAAGCCGAAAAAGCCCGGCCCCGCTGTCGGTGAAGACCTCTCGGAATTGTCGGTCGAGGAATTGCAGCAACGCGTGATCGAGTTCGAAGGCGAGATCGTGCGTCTGAAATCTGAAATTGACGGTAAAAACTCTTCAAAGGTCGCCGCTGACTCGTTTTTCAAGTTGTAACAGGGGCTGTCGGGCCAGTTTTTTACCCGGCCTAAGTTGTTGAGTTGAATCGATTATTCAAAAAGTAACCTCAATGAATTGATTCAGTATTGTCTAAAATGAATCACATTAACCTTTTGGTAAGGATCTATGGTGCATATTCATTAACGTAGTCCTTAGGGATTATCCGAGTGGTTTTTCCACTCTGTTTGACGCCTCCCTGTTAGACTTTATGAGCCGCGATTCGTTCGTGGCTCTTTTTTTTGGCATCGGACTTGCTTGACAGGTGGTCATGCCGGTCTTCGTGGTTCATATTGATGCATCGAAGGTTCCGGTTTTTTTTGGCCCAGTGTTTTCGAGGTTTGTTTGATGGTCCATGGTGGTAGTCCCGAGCGTGTCATGCCTGTAGATTTTCTTTCACGTTTTACAGCATCCAAACAATTTCAGGCGGTTTTTCAGGAAGGCATGAGCCTGATCGAAGAAACGGCAAACTATCTTGATGGCCCCGGACGGCTGGATGTTCGCGAACTGGACAAACAGGGCTCGGTCACCTATGCGAGCCAGTCGATGCGCCTGACGACCCGCCTCATGCAACTGGCGTCCTGGCTGCTGCTGCAGCGGGCCGTCAGTTCCGGCGAAATCACCCGGGATGTTGCAGACCAGGAAAAGAGCCGCATTTCGCTTGACGAGATTGGGGAAGGCCAGGCGCTTGCCGGCGCAGATGACTTGCCGGAAGCACTCAGAGCGCTCGTCGCGCGGTCTCTGCGCCTGCATGAGCGTATTGTGACGTTGGACGTGATGATTACGGAGCGTGATGAAACCCTGCTGAGCGGTGAAGCGGCAAACGAGGTCAACTTACATCTTGACCTGTTGCAGAAGGCGTTCAACGCGCGCCGCAGTTAAAACCCGGCTGCCTGACAGCCGGGCGCATTCAAGTTTGATACATCAAACAGCTGAATGATTATTTCTTGAGGAAGCCGAACTTCTCGTTAAAGCGGCTGACCCGACCACCACGATCAACAAGATTCTGGTTGCCACCTGTCCAGGCGGGGTGCGTGGCAGGATCGATGTCCAACTGAAGGTTTTCACCCTCCTTGCCCCAGGTCGACCGGGTCTGGAAAGTCGAACCGTCAGTGTTGGTCACTGTGATCATGTGATAATCAGGGTGAATGTCTTTTTTCATCGAAGCTATCTTTCAAACAAACCAGTTCGCCCGACCCGAAATCCGGAAATGGCAACGACCTGGAGAAAAACTGAAATCCGGCGTGGTCTATACATGAGCAATGCGTTCAGTGCAACCATTGCCGGGCATTGCGGCATTCAAGACCGCGCGCGCGCTTTCAGGGGTGTGGCACCCGGCCACGCCAGCACGGCTTGCCGCGCACGGCATGCCACGGGTAGTGTGGCGCGCAACAACATGGATTTGAGGGTGGAAGACGTTGACAGTTGATATGGGCCGGGCAGGGCCGCAGGATGGTCAATCACGCGCCGATGTGTCTCAAACTGCCGGCACCAAGTCAGCAGTCGAACCAGGCGAGCCCGGCAGACGGGCAAAAGCCTCAAGTCTCAGGCCGTTGTCGCGGTTGCTGCCGTTCCTGTTTCGCTACCGGCCACAGATCGCTATAGCAATCGTGTTTCTGACCATGGCTGCCGCCTCGACACTGGTTGTGCCGGTTGCGGTGCGCCGGGTCATCGATAACGGATTTTCCGATGAGAACGCCGGTTTTGTCGATCAGTATTTTTCGGTCATGCTGCTGGTCGTTGCCGTCCTGGCGGTGTCGTCAGCGGGCCGCTATTTTTTCGTTACCTGGATAGGCGAACGCGTGGTGGCGGATTTGCGCGATTCCGTGTTCTCGCATCTGTTGAAATTGTCGCCTTCCTTCTATGACACGGCCCAGTCGGGTGAGGTGCTGGCGCGGCTGACCGCTGACACGACACAGGTCAAGAACGTGTTTGGCACGACGGTGTCAGTTGCCCTGCGAAATCTGGTCATGCTGGTCGGGGCAATAGCAATGCTGATTGCGACCAGCCTGAAACTGTCCGGCATGGTGTTGCTGGTCATCCCGTTGATCGTGCTGCCAATGGTGTTCTTCGGACGCAAGGTACGCACACTGTCGCGCCACGCACAGGACACGCTGGCCGCATCTGCTGCGTTGGCTCAGGAATCGCTTTATTCGGTTCAGGCCGTGCAGGCGTTCGGACAGGAATCGCGCATTGGCGAGACCTTCAACGCAGCGACCCAGGAAGCATTTGAAGCCGCCGCAGCCCGCGCCAGGGGACGGGCATTCCTGACGGCTGCCATCATTTTTCTGGCCTTCGGCGCAATCATCGGCATCTTGTGGTATGGCGCGCAGGAAGTGCTTGCCGGCGCCATGACGCCCGGCACGCTGGGCCAGTTCCTGCTGTATGCGGCATTTGCCGCCGGTGCCATGGGATCGTTGTCGGAAGTCTGGGGTGAGCTGCAACTGGCTGCAGGTGCAGCAGAGCGATTGTCGGAACTGCTGGATACCAGGCCCGGCATTGCTGATCCTGCAACACCTGTGCCGTTGCCGTCACCGGCAAAAGGCGCCGTGGCGTTTGAAAAGGTCATTTTTTCCTATCCGTCACGGCCTGACGACCTGGTGTTGAAGGGGTTGAGCTTCTCGGTAAAGCCCGGGGAAACGGTGGCCATTGTCGGTCCATCGGGGGCTGGCAAGTCGACATTGTTTTCACTGATCCTGCGGTTTTATGATCCGCAATCGGGCCAGGTGCTGCTGGATGGTGTCAACATCGCCGATGCGGCGCTAGATAGCTTGCGCGGGTCGATTGCACTGGTGCCGCAGGATACCGTGATTTTTTCCGCCAGCGTGTTTGAGAATATCCGGTTTTCCAGACCGTCGGCCAGTGATGACGAGGTGATGCAGGCTGCGAAACTGGCGCGGGTT
>CAYRLR010000008.1:0-17099 GCA_964424975.1 uncultured Anderseniella sp. | reverse complement strand
TTCACGGGCTTGCTCGGTAAATACGGCACGTTCACGCTCGACAATGTCGGCGCTGATTTCGTCAGGCGTCAAAGCCAACGGTGCAGCAGCAGCCACATGCATGGCAACCTGTTTGCCGAATGCCTCCGCGGCAGCCTTGTCACCGGTGGTTTCAACCGCAACAAGAACACCTATCTTGCCAACACCGGGAGCCACCTGGTTATGAACATACGATGCAACAACACCGTTGGTCACTGCCAGTGAGGCCGTGCGGCGCAAGCTCATGTTTTCGCCAATTGTACCAACCAGTTCGGTGATCTTGTCGGCAACACTCTTGCCCGCGCCTGGAAACACCTCTCTGTTGAGCTTGTCGACATCGCCACCGGCAGCAGGTGCCAGCGAAGCAACGGTTGTCACCAGGTTCTGGAATTCAGGATTACGGGCCACAAAGTCGGTTTCCGAGTTGACTTCAACCGCAGCCCCAACAGTCCCGTCAACGCTTACGCCAACAAGTCCTTCAGCAGCGACCCGGGAGGCTTTCTTGGCAGCCTTGGACAGCCCCTTGGCCCGCAACCAGTCGATTGCTGCTTCCAGGTCACCGCCGGATTCTGTCAGCGCATTCTTGCAGTCCATCATGCCTGCGCCTGTGGATTCGCGCAGTTCTTTCACCATCGCAGCAGTGATCTGTGCCATGACAATACCTTTCAATGTTATATCGTTGTGGCTTCAGTCGAAGCCAGTACCCGTAATTGTGACGTCCACGTCACGAGACGCAGACGTCAATCACACTCAACCTGCGAGAATGCCCTTGGCCTGACCGATCCAGTCTTCACGATCAATACGGCCCTTGAAGCTGAGCTTCTCGTCAATGTCGGCCACCTGTTCAGGCGTCAGGACAGCGATCTGCGACAGGCTTGTATAGCCCAGCTCTGCAAGCTTTCCGCTGAGAACAGGGCCCACACCGGAAATCCGCGACAGGTCATCACCTTCAGCAGCAGGTGCCGCCTCGACTGCCGGAGCAGCCTCGGCTGGCGCAGCTTCAGCTGGCGCTGCTTCAACGGGAGCAGCTTCGGCTGGTGCAGCTTCCACAACAGGAGTTGGTGCCGGTTCAGCAATGGCAAGTTCAACAGCAGGTTCTTCAGCGGCACCCAGATCGACGCCTGCACCCGCGGAACTCTGGGATATGCCGTCAATGGCTGCACGCGCTACCAGATCGCAATACAGCGCAATGGCACGGCCTGCATCATCATTGCCCGGGATCGGGAAGTCGATGCCGGCAGGATCGCTGTTTGAATCGAGGACAGCAATGACCGGAATTTTGAGTCGATTGGCTTCCTTGATGGCAATGGCTTCCTTGTTGGTGTCGATAACGAACAGGATGTTGGGAACGCCGCCCATGTCCTTGATGCCACCCAGTGCCAGTTCCAGCTTGTTGCGCTCGCGGGTCAGTGTCAGCTGCTCGCGCTTGGTAAAGCCCTGCGCGCCACCGTTGAACAGTTCTTCCAGTTCGCGCAGACGCTTGATCGAGTTGGAAATGGTTTTCCAGTTGGTCATCGTGCCGCCAAGCCAGCGGGAATTGATGTAGTACTGCGCTGAACGCCGTGCAGCATCTGCAATCTGTTCCTGTGCCTGACGCTTGGTGCCAACGAACAACAGACGGCCACCACCGGCAACCGTATCGCGAACAGCAAGCAGCGCCTGGTGAAGCAGCGGCACGGTCTGCGACAGGTCCATTACGTGGATGCCGTTGCGTGCGCCATAGATGTATGAACCCATCTTGGGGTTCCAGCGGTGTGTTTGGTGTCCAAAGTGGACGCCAGCTTCAAGCAGCTGACGCATAGAATAATCAGGCAAAGCCATGTGCCATGTTCCTTTTCCGGTTGTTCCTCCGTGACAGAAAGTGACCGCTTGAACGGCACCGGATGGTACTGCCTCTATGTGGCGGGAAAACCCCGCGTGAGACAGACCGCTCTGACACGTGTGAATTATCCGCTGGAAGACCATCTTCCGGCGAACGGGCGGCTTATAGGGCGCATTCACGCGCGATGCAAGCCCTTGCGAACACCCTGCGCAGGTCTATGGTGCAGGCATGACCAAGATCATCGCACTCTTCATGGCCATGTTGGCCCTGATCCAGTTTATCAAGCCGCTCGGCCTGCCCGGTCTCAAACGCCGGCAGGACGCCTGGAAACTGGCCGTGGCCGGCGTCGGCCTGATGTTCCTGTTCATTGTACTGACAGCCGGATTCAAATAATCAGCTTCACCCGGCCTGGTGTTCAGGCTGATGGACGAAGCGCTGATAGATGAAGCCGATGCCTACAAGGCACAGACCAAGCCCCAGGAAGGACGCGACCCTCAGCAATCCCTCAAGATCCGACAGATCGATCAGGAACACTTTCAGCACCACCAGAACCAGCACCGCCAGTGATGCATAGCGCAGCTGCGCAACGCGCACCGTAATCCCCGCCGCCAGCAGAACCAGCGCGAACAGCAGCCACACGGCCGAATAGCTGTAGTTTTCCGGTGTCGTCATGAATGTTGCATCAAGATCATCGGGGGCATGAAAGAACCGGCGTATCTCCATCGACAGCCAGACCAGCGCAAGTCCCAGCGCTGCCGGTGGCCAGGCCGTGCGCCAGACAGTCAGCACGGCGTGATTTCTCAGCACGTAGCCTATCAGCGCGATCAGCACGCCAGGCAGCAGATAGGCCGGTGTCAGTGCATTGACCAGCGGCCAGTTGCCGACCATCTGGCGGTCGAATACCGGGTTCAGGCCGAGCAGCGGCCCAGCAACCAGAGCCGCGCAGGCCAGCGCTGTCAAAATCCGCCCTGCCCACAAGTCTATGATACCGCCGTGTATTGACCAGCGCCGCCAGCATGCAGCCGCATTTACCAGCCAGCTGGTGATGTGCAGTCCGGCTTCCAGCAGGCCAATCCGGTCGTACCCCAGCGAGCCGGCAACCGCGACCCGAATCACGGCGGACACCAACATCGCGACAAGCGCAATGCGGCCTCCTTGAAGAATTTTCGCTAACAGATCCCGGGTCTCGTCACGGCCAAACTGCACCCAGGCCAGGTGGAACATCACCAGCGGCAGGCCATATCCGTAAATCACCCAGTAGCGTCCGAGCCAGTGAGTATCGGCATAATCGAGCACATGCAGGTTGAGCCCGAGACGCGTCAGCACTGCAAGCGCGATCAGCATGGCAGGCCACCGCAATTGCGGCAGGGCCAGTGTGCGCGAAATATAACCGGTCGCAGCCAGCAGTGCTGCCAAAGAGGCAGACAGCCATGCATCGCGCAATACGAAGCTCAACGCCATGGCAATGCTGGCACACGCTGCCATGGCATATATACCAAGCGCCAGGCGCGGGGCGTGATCCTCAGCGGCAGTGCGCAGCCGCGATGCCAGTAACACGAATATCGCTGCCAGCCCGAGCGCGGCAAAGGCCCAGTTCTGGCTGGGCTCCAGCAGGCGCAATGTCGCATAGGCTGAAACCATCAAGCCGATCGGCACCAGCGAGCCAAGCGTTGCCCAGACCCATGGCCGCACAGAGCGCCACAATACGCCATATCCAGTCACCAGCGCAGCACCGGCAAACGCCGCGCTGAATGTCATGTAGGCACCGGCCTCCGCAGACGGTTCAGGTCCCCAGGCGATTTCACCAGGCACCAGCCATCCGTCGATCCAGCCTTCAACATGCAGCCTGCCGCCCCACTCGGCAAACCCCAGCAGTACTCCAAGACCGGCGATCAGCACCAGAAAGTCAAACCGCTGCGCGCGCAACGCGGCACCGCAGGCCGCAACGCCAAATACGGCCAGCGCAATCAGGCTGCCGTTGCCATATCCATCACGCACCAGCACAATCAGCAACAACGCCATGGCAACCGTTCCGGCAACCAGGCCTGCGATCTGCAAGGTATCTTTCGGCCAAATGGGCCGCTGCCACACCGCCGGGTGATCATCGCTGGATGCCACACCACCGGCAAACGCAAACCCGGTGCCGATCAGAGCGGCAAACAGGCCAAGGGTCAGTCCGTCCCCGTGATCGAAGAACGAGTTTGACCACAACACGACCCAACCGCTGGCGAGAACTGTCGCCGAAACCGCCAGCCACAATGCCGGCCGCCAGATCATGACGGCGCACACAGCCGCGAACAACAATGCGAGATAGGTAAACAATCCCGGCGCAAAAGGCTCCGCACTGCCAATCAGCACCGGCAGCACAAACCCGCCCAGCAGCCCGACAATTGCAACCATCGGCCCCTGCACCACCGACAATGCGAATGCTGCCAGCGCGGTCGCCGCCAGTGTGGCGAATGTCACCGTGGGGCCAATGAAACCGTACAGGGCATTGGCGGCATAGAGGCTGGCAAACACGGTTGCCAGACCGCCTGCCGTCAATGCCTGGGAAACATAGTCAGGCTTCAATGCCGCGAACCGTCTTTGCGCCGGTTTACGCCTGAGCCATTCACCTGCGCCTGCCAGGCCGGCACCGCATACAAGCCCCAGCATGATTCTGGTGCCCGGGCCAAGCAGGCCCGCATCGGACATGTACTTGACCAGGAACAGGCCGGCCAGCCCGATGGCAACGGCACCGATCCAGATAAACCAGGTGCCTGCGAGGTTTTCTTCAAGGCTGGAGCGGGCAGCTTTCACAACCGGTTCAGCAGCGGCCTTGCCGCTGTCATTGCCATTGCTGGCTGCCAGTGTGGTTGCAACAGCAAAGTCATTGTCAGCCGCCTCTACCGGCTCTGAATCCTTTTCAGGCAGGGGAATGACAATGCCCGTTGGCGCTTCTGTCGCTGATGGATCAACCATCGAGGCTCGCAACTGGTTGAATTCGCCGCGCAACTTGAACAATTCGCGCGAAACCCGTTCAGCCTTGTTCAGGGCGACAATGGCCAGAATGATCGGTACGGCGAAGATACCGATGACCACAACTGCGATCCAGACCAGTTCGTCCATGCCTCGAGCGCTCCAGATTAGGATCGGATGGGCGATCTTGCCCATCCATATCCAGCTATCAGCTGTTACAAATCCTGCACATCCACCACACCGGGAACAGCTTTTATAGCTGCCTTGATTTTCGGGTTTACCGTAAATCGTTCCCCCAGCCGAAAGCGAACTTCCAGTTCATCCGGCAATCTCAGATTAAGCACGACCGATGAATGTCCGCCATTGGTCAATCTCGACTGAACCAGCGCCAGAGGACTGGTGTCATCGAGGAATATCTCCAGGCCCTGTTCGACCCGGTCGGCCTTTTCATCCAGCAGGTCAACGCCTTGCAACCGCAGTTTGACGTCTTCGCCCTCAACATCAGCTTCAACGCGAACCATAAGGGGTTTACCGGACTCGAGCAGGTCGCGACAGGCATTCAGGGTCTCCGAAAAACACACACATTCATACTGGCCGGTCGGATCGGAAAACCCGATGAAGGCAAACTTGTTGCCGGATTTTGCCCTGCGTTCCTGCTTGTAGGTAACCGTGCCCGTCAGCCGTGCAGCAGATGCGCCGCGCAACGCCTTGGCGTGGAACCCGACCCAGCTGTCGGCACCCAGTTTCGGCAAAATCGACAGGTATTCGTCCAGCGGATGGCCTGACAGGTAAAAGCCGACCGCCTCAAATTCCTCTGCCAGCTGATCCATCGGCAACCACGGCTCAACCACCTGCAATGGCAGTTCCTCGACGCCATGATCTCCGCCGCCACCGAAGAAGTCGTTTTGCCCGATTTCGGCTTCTGTAGAGGTGCGATTGGCCATCGCCAGGATTGCCTCAACGCCTCTGACTACCTGCGCCCGGTTGGGGTTCATCTTGTCAAATCCGCCCGCCTTGGAAATCGATTCCAGTGCGCGTTTGTTCAGCATGCGCGGGTCGATGCGCCGGGCAAAGTCACCCAGGGATTTGAACTGGCCACCTTCCTCGCGCACGGCAACAATGTGCTCGACCACCTGCTCGCCTACATTCTTCAGCGCCGCCAGCGAATACTGGATGCCCCCGTCAGCAACCGTGAAGTCGACACCGGATTTGTTGATGTCCGGCGGATTGATGACCACGTCCATCCGGTCGGCCTCGCGCTTGAACACCAGCAGTTTGTCCGTATTGCCACGGTCAAGAGACATCGAGGCAGCCAGAAACTCAACCGGATGATTGGCTTTCAGCCATGCCGTCTGATAGGCGACAACACCATAGGCGGCGGAATGCGCCTTGTTGAAACCGTAACCGGCAAACTTGTTCACCAGCTCAAATATCTGCTCCGCTTGTGACTGATCGACGCCGTTGGCAACCGAACCGGACACGAAGCGCGCCTTCTGCGCATCCATCTCCGACTGGATTTTCTTGCCCATGGCACGACGCAACAAATCCGCTTCGCCCAGCGAATAGCCGGCCAGAACCTGGGCAATCTGCAACACCTGTTCCTGGTAGATGATGATGCCGTAAGTGTCTTCGACAACATGGGTCAGCTTGTCATGCAGGAATTCGGGCGCTTCTTCCCCTTTCTTGGAGGCGATGTATTTGGGGATATTCTCCATCGGGCCGGGTCGATACAACGCCACGAGAGCGATAATGTCTTCAATATTACCCGGTTCAGACTTGCGGATTAGATCGCGCATGCCGGAACTTTCAAGCTGGAACACACCGACCGTCTCGGCCCGTTTCAGCATGTCGTAGGTCGCCGTGTCATCCAGCGGCAATGCAGCACAATCAAGTTCAACGCCACGCTGCGCCAGCAGCTTGACGGCCTTGTCCAGCACGGTCAGGGTCTTCAGGCCGAGAAAATCGAACTTCACCAGGCCGGCTTTTTCAACCAGCTTCATGTTGAACTGGGTCACCGGCATGGGTGAGCGCGGATCACGATACAGCGGCACCAGTTCTTCAAGCGGACGATCACCGATCACCACGCCGGCCGCATGCGTTGAAGCGTGGCGGTACAGCCCCTCCAGCTTGAGCGCAATCTCAAGCATGGTTGCTGTGGTTTCATCCTGGCGGCGCTCTTCCTGCAGGCGCGGCTCGCCGTCAATCGCCTGTTGCAGGGTAACCGGGTTTGCCGGGTTGTTTGGTATCAGCTTGCACAGCCGGTCCACCTGGCCGTACGGCATCTGCAGCACACGCCCCACGTCACGGCACACGGCGCGCGCCTGCAGCTTTCCAAACGTGATGATCTGGGCCACCTGGCCTTCACCGTACTTGTTCTGCACATAGGCAATGACTTCGTCCCGCCGCTCCTGGCAGAAGTCGATGTCAAAGTCAGGCATCGACACACGTTCAGGGTTCAGGAACCGCTCGAACACCAGGTTGAAACGAAGCGGGTCGAGGTCGGTTATGGTCAACGACCAGGCAACAACCGAGCCCGCGCCGGAACCGCGTCCAGGCCCCACCGGAATACCCTGTGACTTTGACCATTTGATAAAGTCGGCAACGATCAGGAAGTAGCCGGGGAAATCCATACCCGTGATAACGCCGAGCTCATACTCAAGCCGTTTTTCATAATCCTCACGCGAATAGCCATCGGCCAGCCCCAGCGCTTCGAGCCGGTCGGCCAGGCCCTGGCGCGACTGAACGCGCAGTTCCTCGGCTTCGTCGCGGGAGTCTTCGCCCGATGTGAACTTCGGCAGGATCGGGTCAATCGCGCACGGATACCAGCAACAGCGCCGGGCAATCTCCATCGTGTTTTCAATCGCTTCCGGCAGGTCCGCGAACAGTGCTACCATCTCGCCTTGCGACTTGAAGTAATGTTCGGGGGTCAGCTGACGCCGGTTCTCATTGGCAACAACCTCGCCTTCGGCGATACAGATCAGTGCATCGTGGGCGGCAAAATCATCGGCCTCGGCGAAATACGGTTCATTGCTGGCCACCAGGGGCAGGCCCAGCGCGTAGGCCACTTCTATCAGCCCCGCTTCCGCTGCACGTTCCTCGTCCATGCCATGGCGCTGCAATTCCACATACAGCCGGTCGCCGAACATCTGCTTGAGGCGTTCGGCGCGAGCCATGGCGACGGGGCGTCGGTTCTCCACCAGCGGTGTATTGATCAGCCCGTTCGGACCGCCGGTCAGGCAGATCAGCCCGTCGCTGAGATCTTCCAAAACCGACAGTGACACATGCGGCAGTTCTGCATCCGGCACATCCAGATAGGCGCGGCTCGACAGCTTCAGCAGATTACGATAGCCGGGCTCGTTCTTGGCCAGCAGAACCAGGCGAGACAGCTCAAGCGTGTTCCTGCTGTGTGCCGGTCCGTCCGGGCCATCTTCCGCGTCCACCAGCAAGGTGCAGCCGATGATCGGTTGAATCCCCGAATCCACCATCGCCTCGGCAAACTCCAGCGCACCGAAAAGATTGCCCGTGTCGGTAATGGCCAGAGCCGGCATCGCCTGTTCGGTTGCCAGCTTGCCCAGTTTCTTGATCTTCAGCGCACCTTCGGACAGGGAATAGGCCGAATGCGTTCTCAGGTGGATAAAGCTGGCTGGCGATGAATCAGTCATGACCGGCACAGCTTAGCGCGATGCGGCGCGAATTCACACACGCATGGACGGTCTACCCACCGAAACCTTTCAGGAAGCTGGCAAGGTTGTGTTCAAGGTCGTCGGTAAGATAACCGCCTTCCTGCACAATCAGCGTCGGCAGGCTGAGCTTTGAAATGGCGCTGGCCATCCGCGCAAACCCGGCGGTCGTGACAGCCCCGCCATTCAGCGGGTCGGCCTCATGGGCATCAAGCCCGAGAGCGACCACCAACGCACCGGGTGCCGCATCACTGATTTCACTGAGCGCCAGTTCAAGCGCGCCCATCCAGACTTCATCGTCAGACTTAACCGGCACGGGAATATTGATGTTGTATCCGTTGCCCGGACCTTTGCCGCGCTGGCTCTCATAGCCATAGTAAAACGGATAGTATTTGCGCGGATCCGCGTGGATGGACACCGTCAGGACATCAGAACGGTCATAAAAGATGCCCTGGGTTCCATTGCCGTGATGCACGTCGATATCGAGTATGGCTACCCGGTCCCACCTCTTGCGCATGAACTGGGCGGCAATTGCGGTGTTGTTGAGATAGCAAAACCCGCCTGCCCGGTCCGCATAGGCGTGATGGCCGGGCGGCCGGCACAGGGCATAGGCCACCTTTTCACCATCGCTGATCAGTTCGGCGCCCGTCAGAGCCGTATCGGCCGATGCGCGCACCGACATCCAGGTCTGCTCGGTAATCGGGCAGGAAAAATCCTGCTGATGCCAGCCGGCCTGGCCCAGAATGTCGGTTGGATAGCGCGCAGGTTTCTCAAGCGGTCGAATACTGGCCATCACCTCTTCAAAGGCTTTTCCCTTGGGCCGGTTCCATTTGCGGTAGGCGTTGGCGAGAAACTTCAGATAGCGCCCGGTGTGCACCGACAGTATGTGTGCATCGCCATGCGCGCGCGCGGCGTGCATGTCGCAACCGGCAGCGCGGACCCCTTTCAGCAAACGCTTTGCGCGTTCAGGCTGTTCCGGAAAATCAACAATATGCCCACGCTGCAGATAGCGTGTCGGAAAATGCGCAAGCTGATTGTGATGGAAAATTGCCTTCATCGGGTGATCTCTGCCAACTGGCCTCCCTGCAAATGAACAACCCGATGCATCTGGTGCGCCAGATCCAGATTGTGCGTTGCAATGAGTGCTGCCAGGCCCTCTTCCTGTATCAGGGAAAGAAATTCCGCATGCACCCGCCCCGCCGTTTCAGGGTCAAGATTACCTGTAGGCTCGTCTGCAAGCAATAGCAGCGGCTTGTTGGCGAGCGCGCGGGCAATGGCGACGCGTTGCTGTTCACCACCTGACAGTTCGCCAGGCCGGTGACTGATACGACTGGTCAGACCAAGCTTGTTGAGCAATTCCGAGGCCCTGACGTGAGCTTCTTCACGCGACTTGCCAGCCAGCAGCAGCGGCATGATCACGTTTTCGATGGCATTGAATTCGGGCAACAAATGGTGGAACTGATAGACAAACCCGATGCCCAGGCGGCGAACACGGGTTGCCGCGTCATCGTCAAGTCGTGTGCAGTTTTCGCCTGCTATATAGACCTCGCCACCGGTCGGTTTTTCCAGCAGGCCGGCAATATGCAGCAAGGAGGATTTACCGGTGCCGGAATGACCGACAAGCGCCACCACCTCGCCGGGGTACACATCCAGCGACAGGTCCTTGAAAATATCTATCTTGCGCGGACCTTGCGAGTAGCTTCGCGCAATCGCATCCAGCCGCAAGGCAGGTGTTGCGCCACCGCGTGCCGGATTATTCATAGCGAAGCGCCTCAACCGGATCGAGCTTGGCGGCACGGCGTGCCGGATAGATCGTTGCAAGAAATGCCAGCCCCATTGCCATCAGTCCAATCATGATAGTTTCATTGATATTCAGTTCAGCCGGCATGCGTGACAGGTAATACAGCTCCGGCGAAAACAGCTCCTTGCCGGACAACCACGACAGGCCCTGGCGTATGTTCTCGATATTGAGGCATACAACCACCCCAAGGATGATCCCGGCGAGTGTGCCTGCGATTCCGATCGCAGCACCGGTCATGAAGAATATCCGTTGGATGGAGCCACGCGTTGCGCCCATTGTCCGCAGGATCGCGATGTCCTTGCCCTTGTCCTTGACCAGCATGATCAGGCCGGAAATGATATTCAACGCAGCCACCAGAATGATCAGGGTCAGGATAACGAACATCACATTGCGTTCCACTTGCAGGGCATTGAAAAACGTCTTGTTGGAGGTTTTCCAGGTGACAAACTGCAGGTCCTGACCTGCGTTTTGTTGCATGGCAGGCACCAGTTCCTCGATCTTGTCGGGGTCCGTCACCATTACTTCAATGGCGCTGGCGCCATCTTCCTGGGCAAAGAACTCCTGTGCCTCGGTCATCGGCATGTAGATCACCGAGCCATCGTATTCCGACATGCCGATTTCAAAAGTCGCGACAATCGGGAACGATCGGATGCGCGGGGCGGAACCGAATATGGTGGTCGGGCCTTCAGGCGACACCAGTGTGATCTGGTCACCAACGGTCAGGCCGTGCTTCCAGGCCAGCCGGTACCCTACCGCGACACCATTGCTTTCATCGAACTTGTCCAGCGATCCGCGCAACTTGTCGTTCACCACGCTGGACAGCTTGACCAGGTCAGCCAGGACAAGTCCGCGCACCAGAACCCCGCTGGATGTGCGCCTGGACGACGCCATGGCCTGGCCTTCGGTAAACGGAATGGCGCGAACAACGCCCGGCGTTTTGGCCAGGCTTTCCGCCCGGGCCTTGAAGTCCGGTATCGGCGCACCAGTAGACGAATACACCATCGAATGGCCGTTGAAGCCGAGCACCTTGTTCAGGAGTTCGGTGCGAAACCCGTTCATCACCGCCATGACAATGATAAGCGTTGCCACTCCCAGCAGAATGCCGAGGAACGAAAACCCGGCAATGACCGAGATGAACCCTTCCTTGCGGCGCGGCCTCAGATAGCGGAAGGCGATCATGCGCTCATGGGCGCAGAACGGCGCGGTGTCGGTTTTGGCCATGGATCAATCCATCTTGTTGACTAGTTGGCAAAGCGCGTGGCAAGCGCTTCGATAGAAATGTCCTCGCGCTCACCAGTAGCGCGATTCTTCAGTTCGGCATTGCCTTGCTTGAGGCCACGCGGACCGACAATGACCTGCCAGGGAATACCGATCAGGTCCATGGAGGCAAATTTGCCGCCTGCACGATTGTCGGTATCGTCGTACAGAACCTCATTGCCCTGGGCTTCAAACAACTCATAGAGTTTGTCACAGGCAGCATCCGTATCGCTGTCACCGGATTTCAGGTTAATCAGCCCGATCCGGAAGGGTGCAACCGCCTCCGGCCAGATGATGCCGTTGTCGTCATGACTTGCCTCGATGATGCCGCCGACCAGGCGCGACACGCCAACACCGTAGGAGCCGGACTGAATTGTCACCGGCTTGCCGTCCTGTCCCTGTACCTGGCAGCCCAGCGGCTTTGCGTACTTGTCACCAAAGAAGAAAATATGCCCCACCTCGATGCCGCGACCGGTCAGGCGTCTGTCTTCGGGAAGCTTTTCATATTCAGCCGCGTCGTGCATTTCATCAGTTGCGGCATACTTGGATGTGAACTCTTCCACCACTTTGGCAACAGCGCCATCATCATCATAATCGACATCGAAGGCCGACCAGTCGAAATCGTGGAAAGCCTTGTCAAAGAATACTTCTGACTCGCCGGTATCGGCCAGAATGAGAAACTCGTGGCTCATGTCGCCGCCAATCGGTCCGGTATCAGCCCGCATCGGAATGGCTTTCAGGCCCATGCGGGCAAATGTGCGCAGATACGACACGAACATCTTGTTGTAGGAATGGCGCCCGGCCTCTGCTGACAGGTCGAATGAATAGGCGTCCTTCATCAGGAACTCGCGACCGCGCATGATGCCGAAACGCGGGCGCACTTCGTCGCGGAATTTCCACTGAATATGATACAGATTGCGCGGCACATCCTTGTAGGATTGTACACCGGCCCGGAAAATGTCGGTGATCATCTCTTCATTGGTGGGACCAAACAGCATATCACGATCATGCCGGTCGGTAATGCGCAGCATTTCCTTGCCGTAATCTTCATACCGGCCGGACTTGCGCCACAGGTCGGCTGACTGGATTGTCGGCATCAGGACTTCTATTGCCCCGGCGCGGTTTTGTTCTTCGCGCACGATGCGTTCAATATTGCGCAATACCTTGTAGCCCAGCGGCAGCCATGAATAGATCCCCGCGCTTTCCTGCCGGATCATGCCGGCCCGCAACATCAGGCGGTGCGAAACAATTTCGGCGTCCTTGGGGTCGTCACGAAGGATCGGGAGGAAATACTTGCTGAGTCTCATCTGATTGCCCTGAAAACAGTAAAGCTACACAGGCGCAAACCTGTGCAAAGAATTGCTGTTCATAGTGCATCAAACGCGATTTCACAAACAACAACTCCCGGCACAATGTTGATACCTGCGATCATATTTTGCAAAGGTGCGACATAATGACTGGACAAGTTCAAAAGATTGTGGCATCCCTCATCTCAAGAGTTGCTGAAGATGCAACCACCGGGCTCAGGTCTGGAGAGGAAACGTCCGTTTACGGGTGATGTACTGCCAAACACACAGAATTACCAGAAAGACAGGGCTTGCCCTGTCTTTTTTGTTGAGCAATCGTCCAGAATGCAAAGCTTTGCATCACTTGCGATCCTGCCCACCCGGCTAATTGCCCACGCACCTCAGAGCTTCGGCAGTTTCGGCATGAACGGGTAATCATCCAGCGAGACACCGCTGTAGGACACCAGCCAGTAATAGAATGCATAGACAAACCCCGCGATGATGGTTGTCTGGATGAACTTCCTGACGAGACGCGGCCGCACCGGGGCCGCCGGTTCGTGGCCCTGCTCTACCGCCTCGCCTGCTTCATGGGCCGACTTCACCCCGAATGGCAGCACGGTGAACAACACCAGCCACCAGATGATGAAATACACCGCAAAGCCGGTGAAAAAATCGAAAATCATCAGGCCTGCTCCAGCTCGACCAAAGTGCCGCAGAAATCCTTCGGGTGCAGAAACAGCACCGGCTTGCCATGCGCCCCGATCCTTGGCTCGCCATCACCGAGCACGCGCGCGCCTTGCGCCTTCAGATGATCACGTACCGAGATGATGTCGTCGACCTCATAGCACACATGGTGAATGCCGCCGGACGGGTTCTTGTCCAGAAACGCCTGTATCGGGGAATTTTCCCCCAGAGGTTCCAGAAGCTCGATCTTCGTGTTGGGCAGTTCGACAAAAACCACCGTTACGCCATGATCAGGCTCGATCTGCGGTTCGGACACGCTGGCGCCCAGCATGGTCCTGTAAACCTGGCATCCGGCCGCAAGGTCCGGCACGGCTATAGCAACATGGTTCAATCGTCCAAGCATCTGGTCCAGCTCCTGTTACAACAAATCTTCAAACGTCGTTGTACCACCCGATGGGCTTTCGGCAATGAGACGAAACGCGCGTGCACCGGAGTTAACAAATATCAATCGGTCTGATCCAGCCAGCGCGCGATACGCTGGCGCTGCTCCGGTGCTGACACACCGCGGGGCTCAAAAATGTGCCGCGCCAGGAAGTGCCCGGTGAGTTTCAATCCCTGCGCAACTTCTGCCCGTGTCGGCGCACTTGACGCGCCTGTTACAAACGCCGGCAGAGCCAGCAACTTGTCCTGCCATGGCTCGGCTTCGCGCGCACACACCGCCCGCCCGGTCCGTGGCGAGACATGACTGAGCCCCACCGTGTCACCACTGACCGCGCACTTGCTCAGGTCCAGTCCGAAGCCCAGCTCTTCAAGCAATCCCATTTCCCATTTGACCAGCACAGCCGGCCAGATGGCATCATCCTGCAAATGTTCGATCAGCAGCAGTGATGCCTCGTAAATACGCGGATGCGGTTCGCGCTCCGGTAGAAGACTGGCCAGCGTGGTGATCGTGGTCAGGGCAGCCAGCCGGTGAACGTCGTCAATGATGCCGGCAACTATCATGCGATGCGGATCGACGGAAAAAGCGCCCAGATGGTCTTCGAGGCGCGCACGCCAGACCACGTTCACCAGGTTGCCTGCCTGCAGCACGGGCCGCATGGTGCGCGATCGGCCACCGCGGACCAAACCCGTATGACGGCCCTTGTCGCGGGTCAGCACATCGATGATCGCCGAGCTCTCACCGTGCTTGCGGGTATTCAGAATGAGACCGTCGCCCTGCCATTCCATTGCAGCTTACCTGGGTTCCAGCCCCATCATGCGCAGACGCTCGGGATCATCAGCCCACTTTTCCCGCACTTTCACAAACAGGAAAAGATGCGCTGTCTGACCGATGGTTTCGGTAATCTCTTCACGTGCAGCCTGGCCGATTTTCTTGATCGTCTGACCGTTCTTGCCCAGTACGATTTTCTTCTGGCTGTCGCGTTCGACATAGATCACCTGCTCGATGCGAACCGACCCGTCTTTTTTCTCGGTCCATTGTTCGGTTTCCACGGTTGAGGCATAGGGCAGTTCATCATGCAGCCGCAGGTACAGTTTCTCGCGGGTGATTTCCGATGCGAGCACGCGCATCGGCACATCGGCAATCTGGTCTTCCGGATACAGCCACGGGCCTTTCGGCATGCGATTGGCCAGCGCTGTGCGCAAGTCCGCCACGCCGTGTCCCTTGAGCGCGGAAATCATGTAGGTGTCGGTGAACGGATACCGGGCATTCAGGTCGGCTGCCAGCTGCAGCAGGTTTTCGTGCGGCACCAGGTCAATCTTGTTGATCGCCAGAATGGCTTTGGCGCCGGTTGCCTCCAGCCCCTCGATGATGCGTACATTGTCATCGTTCAGGCCGTCACGGGCCCCAATCAGCAACACGGTCGCGTCTGCATCGGCAGCCCCTGCCCAGGCAGCATGAACCATCTCCTCATCCAGCTTTCGCTTGGGTAAAAAGATACCCGGCGTATCGACAAAAATGATCTGGGTCGTGCCTTCCAGCCCGATTGCGCGGATACGCGCCCGCGTGGTCTGGACCTTGTGCGTCACAATCGCGATTTTCGATCCGACCAGCTGGTTCAACAAGGTCGACTTGCCGGCATTGGGAGCCCCGATGAGGGCAACAAACCCGCAACTGGTTGCACCGCCACCTTCGGGCAGCATCATTTCCGCTGAATCATCCGTCATTTCCAAATCCTCTCGCGGCGTAAAAACGCCGTCGCTGCAACCTGCTCTGCCGTTCGCCTGGTGTTTGACACACCCTGCACCGGCTCACGGCCCTCAACTGTCAGTTCCACCGTGAATTCAGGCGCATGGTCGGGGCCCGTTGTTTCGATCGTCTCATATGAAGGCACAGCAAGCGTTTTGGCTGCGGCCCATTCCTGCAGGGACGATTTCGCATCCTTGCGCATGTCAGGTGCCTGCCTGAGAAATTCGGCCCAATGTTCACAGATGACGGCACGAGCCGCCTCCAGGCCACCGTCAAGATACACGGCAGCAATCAGGGCTTCGCATGCATCCCCGACAATATTATCGGTCACCACCGTACGCTTGTTACCCTTGCCTGCCAGTAAAAGCGCATCTGGGATACCCAGTTTCGTGCCGATTTTTGCACAGGTCTGGCGCCGTACCAGCACATTGAGCATGCGCGCCAGTTCACCTTCAGGCACGTCATCGTGCTGTTCGTACAAAAGCTGCGCGATAACCAGCCCCAGCACCCTGTCTCCCAGGAACTCGAGACGTTCATTGCTGTCGACAGCGTTGGTTTTCACGCCACTGGCATGGCTCAGGGCGTGCTCGAGAAACCGGTCATCCTTGAAAACGTATCCAAGCCGCTTGATCAGAGTTGCCGATGCTTCGTCCCGCCTGGTCATTCGACGGTGTGGAATATCCGGCCCCAGCGAATGTTCGTAGGCCATTTCCAGACCTCCCAGAACGCACCGTCGGGTCCGTGAGAGAAGAACAGTATGGTCGATTTACCGACGAGGTTCTCATAAGGCACATAACCCACATCATTGAGGAACCGGGAGTCCGTCGAGTTGTCGCGGTTGTCGCCCATCATGAAATAATGACCGGCAGGCACGGTGTAGACCTGGGTATGGTCCGCCTGGCCATCATAGATATCCAGCGTGGAATAACTCACGCCGTTGGGAAGTGTTTCTATAAACCGTTTCGCGCGAGGAGAATTGCCTCTGTCCGGATTGACGAAATCCTCGACCTGCTTGCGTTTGACCGCATCACCATTGATGTGAAGCACCCCATCGATGACCTGTATCTTGTCGCCGGGCAGCCCGATAACACGCTTGATGTAATCGGTCTCGTTATCACGCGGCAGCTTGAACACAACCACGTCGCCGCGATCCGGTGTATCGCCAAATATCCTGCCATCGATCGGCACTGGTCCGAACTTGAACAGATTGTTGCCGAACAATCCAAATGTGAAGTTGAACGAATATTTCGAATAGCCGTAAGACAGCTTGTTGACGAACAGATAGTCTCCGACCCGCAGGGTCGGCACCATTGATTCGGACGGAATATTGAACGGCTGAAAGAAAAACGTGCGTACCACAAAGGCTATAAGCAGTGCCTGGACAATGACCTTGACGGTCTCCCAG